>CADBRY010000174.1 GCA_902797195.1 uncultured Eubacteriales bacterium | reverse complement strand
ATGAAGCAGATGATGAAGCCGGGAGCCGAGAAAAAAATGAGCAGGATGTTCAGAGGCTTTTAGCCCTTGACATAAAGTAAGGAACTATAAAACAGGAGGAAATAAGAAATGGTAAAAATCAGACTTAAGAGAATGGGTGCCCACAAAAAGCCCTTCTATCGTATCGTCGTTGCGGATTCCAGATCCCCAAGAGACGGAAGATTCATCGAGGAGATCGGATACTACGATCCCATGAAGACACCGGCAGACGTGAAGATCGATGAGGAGAAAGCAAAGAAGTGGCTTTCCACCGGCGCACAGCCTACGGATACCGTTAGATCTCTGTTCAAGAAAAATGGCGTTATCTAATTAGTTTCATTTTTGAAATCAGGAAAGCGGTGAGATCAATGGTAGAATTAGTCAGAGCTATTGCCGAATCACTGGTTGAGCATCCCGATCAGGTGGAGGTCACGGAGACCGAATCCGAGGGAACGACGGTGATCCAGCTTAAGGTAGCGGAGGACGACATGGGGATGGTCATCGGCAAACAGGGAAGGATTGCAAAGGCAATAAGAACTGTTGTCAAGGCTGCAGCCACCAGAGACGACCGGAAAGTTTTGGTCGAAATCGTTCAGTAAAACAGTACAGGGGCCTGCGAGAGTGAGCCTCTGTATTTTTTGGAGTGCATAGACAGGGAATTTTGGAGTGCATCAACATGGAAAAAATACTCATAGGTAAAATCACAAGTCCCGTGGGTCTAAAAGGTGAGGTCAAAGTATATAACTATTCCGACCGCACCCAGATATATGAGGAAACCGAAACATTCTATCTTGGGGATGAGCCCAGGAAGCTGGAAAGGTTCAGGACCCAGAAAAACATGCTTGTGATCAAGTTTGAGGGAGTGGAAACAAGAGAGGCGGCTGAGGAACTGAGAAACAGGGAAGTGTTCGTGACACGGGATGATCTTCCCGAACTTGAAGAGGGCGAATACTATTTCAGAGACCTTATAGGCATGGAAGTTTTTCAGGACGAAGAGCTCATCGGCAAGGTGGCCGACGTGATCACCAACACTTCACAGGACATCTTAAAGGTGGAAACTGCAGAAGGCAGGGAGGCTCTTATCCCGGTAGTCGATCCCATAGTTGAGAGTATAGATACGGATAAAAAGATCATATCGGTAGACCTGCCTGAAGGCCTGCTGGATCTTTAGCGAGGAAAAAACCATGAAGATAGATGTACTTACCATTTTCCCCGGGATGTTTGAGCCGGTCGTTGGCGACAGCATGCTGGGAAGAGCAGGGGAAAAAGGCATTCTGGATATAAGGCTCCACGACATAAGGGATTACACCTTGGACAAACACAACAGGACCGACGACGCACCCTTTGGCGGCGGCGGCGGAATGGTGATGATGCCCGATCCCGTATTCAGATGTCTTGAATCCATAGATGCCAAAGGCAAGAAATTCATATACATGTCACCAAGAGGAAGGGTGATGGACGAGGAAATGATAAGGGAGCTTTCATCTTTGGAAGATCTGGTCATCCTCTGCGGCCACTACGAAGGAGTGGACCAGCGGATCCTGGACTACTGGGACGCGGAGGAAGTGTCCATCGGAGACTACATCCTGACGGGAGGCGAGCTTCCCGCAATGGTCCTCATAGATGCGGTTGCACGGCTGATCCCCGGAGTCCTTGGAAACGAGAACTCAGCCATGGACGAATCCATATACTCGGGCCTTCTTGAACATCCCCAGTATACTCAGCCAAGAGATTACAGGAACATCCATGTGCCCGATGTTCTCCTTGAAGGCAACCACAAGCTCATCGATCTTTGGAGGTTCAGAAAGTCCCTTGAGCTTACGGCCGAAAGGAGACCGGAGCTGTTGGTTGCCTTTGCAAAATCAACGGAGGACCTTTCCAAGGACCAACGTAAAGTATTGTCTGAAGTTCTGGAGTCCATGGGCGATCAGTTGAACTTTACATGATAATACCATCCCATATATTGTGGTTTACACCGAGAGGGACCTTGGTGTAGAATGAATAGATGAATATCAAGATTTCTGGCAAAACGCGAAAATATATCATACTTTACCTTGGCCTGCTGGTTCTACTATATCTAGTAATAGTTCTGGTGCCTAAGATAACCGACGCATTTGAGTCCACCCAGACTCTGGAACCGGGAGAACTCAGGCTGTCATGTGAGACCACAGGTTATCTCATAAAGACCGAGGCCATAGGCACGGCGGGCAATGCAGGCGCCGTAGAGTACAAGTATGACCCGGGGAAGATAGTGGGCAAGGACTGGAAAGTCGTCACCATAGATGCGGGTGATGCCATACAGGAGGCCGGAGACACAGTATCGTCGGCCTTTGCAAATCAGATGAACCAGCTGAAAAACTTCGACAGGGTGAAGGAAACCAACAATGCCATAATAAGCGGGATATTCTCCCTGACCTTTGATGGGAACGAGGATTTCTTCTCTCCCGAGAATATGTACAACATAACCAGGGAGGAGGCTGACTCAAGGTCTACAAGCAGAAAAAAACTGAAGCGCACCAGCACAAAAGCCGGAGATCCTCTGTTCAAAATAACAAACGACGGCAGATGGTATTTCATATGCTGGCTGAAGGAAAAAGAAAGAAACAAGTTTGATGAGGGCCAGGAGGTGACCCTGACCCTGCCTGAGGGTAACGCCCAGGGTCGAATAGAAAAGATCGATAAAGAGGGCAAGAGGTTCAGGACCATAATCACATCAAACAGGTATTACAAAAAGCTTGAAGAGACGAGAAAGGTAGACGCCACAGTGACCGGCACCAACGCGAAAGGTCTTGTGGTGGATAACGACTGCCTCATAGATAAAGATGGGGTGCAGGGAGTTTACGTCAGGGACAAGAACGGTGAATACAGCTTCACCCCGGTACAGATAATAAACACCGACGGGGAACAGTCCGTCGTGACAGAGTCAAGATACTACGACCAGAACGGCAAAATGATAATGACCGTCAGCGTATACGATGAGATATCAAAGAATCCAAAGAGAGAACTGAAAAGAGATCTCAAGAGGGAAGAAGAAAAGAAAAAAGAGAAAGAGCAGGAGCAGGAGCAGGAACAGGAACAGGAAGAAAATTAACAGAAGAGGTGAAGAGGACGATGGAAGACATAAGAGGAAATCTTGAGAAGGTCGAGAAGAGGATCGCTGAAGCGGCGGAAGGCTCCGGGAGAAAGCCCGAGGATGTACTTCTTGTTGCGGTGAGCAAAACGAGAACACCTGAGGAGATCAACACTGCCATCGACGCGGGAGTTACCCATATCGGCGAGAACAAGGTCCAGGAGATCATGGACAAATACGATGAGGTAAAACCGGTGAAGTGGCACATGATAGGGCACCTTCAGACCAACAAGGTCAAATATATCATAGACAAAGTCGATCTTATCCATTCCGTGGATTCACTGAAGCTGGCAAAAGAGATCGATAAGAGAGCAGCATCTCACGGCATCACCATGGATGTCCTCGTTCAGATAAATCCCGCGGATGAAGAGAGCAAGTTTGGAGTGAGCCTTGGAGAAACAAAAGGGCTGATAGAGGATATACTTGAGCAGTGCGAGAACGTGAACATACGCGGACTTATGAGCGTTGCTCCCATAGCCGAGGATCCAAGAGATGTGAAAGTCTACTTCGATAAGGTGAAAGCAGAGTACGATGAATTCAGTCGGATAGATCATCCCCGTCTGGATTTCAAATATCTGTCCATGGGCATGTCTCACGATTTTGAGGTAGCCATAGAGGCGGGTGCGAATCTCGTCCGTGTGGGCAGCGCAATTTTTGGAGAAAGAGATTACAGCAAGGTAAGAATAGGAGGATAGGACAATGGGTGTATTTGATAAGTTCAAGGACATGATAGGCGT
>CADBRY010000173.1 GCA_902797195.1 uncultured Eubacteriales bacterium | reverse complement strand
TCCGATCTGTTCGGTTTCCCCAACTCTAAGATTTATGCTCTTAGTCGTTCCGGAAGAGTCAGTATAGCTGAAGATCAGCGAGTATGGGGAGAATCCCCTGGTCTCTACCTGGGCAATCTCACCACTTGCATCAACATCGAGCGCTTCAGCCTTGCCGTTGTCTTTTACGTGATATACCTTGGCCTGGAGAGTCTGGTCTGCAACCTCGGATGTCTCAAAAGAAACGTTGGCTTTGCCTTCCGGCTGGATCTCGTTGCCCTCCTTATCGAGAATGGTGATGTCGAAGAGATACTCCTTTGCGATATCTCCTTCAGCTGTTTCTTCGTGTACAGCCGCCTCGGCCTCTGCCTTGGTCTCTCCGCTGAGTTTTTTTACCTTCAGCGTTGATCCTTCGGGAAATACACCCCCATCTGCAGAAACTCTTACTTTGACACCATCAACAGTCTTGCTCTGGTCGAAGGCGACTTCTCCGGCTTCCTCTGCCGCTGCCTCACCTTTGGCCTCTTCCGAAACTTCGGTAGCGGATTCTTCTGCTGCATCTCCATGGACCTCTTCCGAAACTTCGGAAGCAGTTCCCTCTGCTGCCTCTCCATGGGCAGACTCCGCCTCTTCCCCGGGAAGAGCTGTCTCCTCTGCTCCTTTTGCCATCGATGTGTCTTCAGTCTGTTCCTTGTCGAGCTGATCGTTATAGGTCTGATCCGCGTCGGCCTGATCCTTATCGCCAGCCAACTCCACGGCCAGCTGGGAATCGGTTTCAGTCTCAGCGTATGCATACATTGGACCGACGCCGGTGAACATATTGAGGGCTATCATCATAAATGACAAAAGAAGTGCTAACATCTTGTTTCTCTTGTAAATCATGAATTACCTCCTTTGTCTTTTCCTTTGACAGACATAGTTTATTCTTTTCAGGTTACATTTTGGTTAATCCGGGACAGAGGGCCATTCACAGGGGTCTGCCTCATAGCGGCTCCAGTGTAAACATCTGCGTTTGAGGAGCCTGTTGACACAGAAACGTTGTTTTTCCATGCTCTGGAGGGGGAAAATGCCCTCCAAAATGTAAATAAGATTTTTATCTTGCGGTGTTGACATAGAAAAGGGCGAAAACAGTGTCAACAAGATCAATATAATTTGCTGTTTACATTTTGAGCGGTCAAATCATCGAAAAACTGGCTGTTTTCAGGGTTTTCAGAGCCTCAAAATGTCAACGGCGCCTTTAAGAAAAATTATTTACACTCAAGAGCCGGCGGGGGACGGATCGAGCCCTCGAGAGCCGGTGTGGGCAGGATCGAGCACGCATGAACCGGCGAGGGAGTGGATCGTGCACTCAAGATCCGGTGTGGGCAGGATCGAGCCCTCAAATCGCCGGCGTGGGGCCGGTGCAGGTCTGCATGATTCCAGGCCTGAATGATCAGGATATCTCCGCATAGAATAGGACCGGCGCACTGATCGACGCGCCGGCCCGGTGTGTTCCCGTTTACTGCATTTTATTCGCTTGTATAGTTGTCGAAATATCCCTGGATGTAGACTATGGGAGTGCCCTTGTCTCCCGAGCCGCTGGTCAGGTCGCACAGGGATCCGATCAGGTCGGTGAGCTGCCTGGGAGTGGTGCCCTCGGACTCCATCTTGCCAACAAGGCTTCCGTCCTTTTCTCTGATGCGGCCGGAGATGGCTTCCTTCAGGTCTTCTCCCGACAGGTCCGCAAAGTCGTTGTCCGCCAGGTATTTGAGCTTCAGTTCATTGGGTGTTCCCTCAAGTCCTTTTGTAAAGGCAACGCCTACGCTGGGATCAGCCAATTCCCAAATTTTTCCAACTGGATCCTTGAAGGCTCCGTCTCCGTAAACCATGACTTCCACGTGTTTTCCCGTTCTCTCGAGGATGTCCGCTTGGATGTTGTCCACCAGGTCCTGGCATTCATTGGGGAAGAGCTTGACCGTGTCTTCCGTCGCCTTGTTTGAACCCAGAAGTCCAAACCTTGTGTTATAGCCGCTTCCGTCTACGGATTCGTTCAATATGTCATCAAGGCCCAGAACGATTTCAGCTCCGGCTTTCTTGAGGATGCGCTTGGTTCTCTGACGGCTGTGGATGTCGCAGGTCAGGACCTTCTTTGTGTATTTGAGGATCTCTGCAGGCTGGTTGGCCATTATGATTTCAACCTCTGCGCCCGCTTCCTTGATAAGTTCTCCGTAGTATGCCACATAGTCCACTCCTGTGAAGGGGTGGAGGTTTTCTCCAAACAATTCTCTGTATTTTTCAAGGGTGAGAACGTCGCTGTAAGGATTGACTCCCGCTGCGTCTATCTTGTCCAGTGAGACCAGCTCGTTGCCCACTTCATCGCTGGGGTAGCTGAGCATGAGAACTATCTTCTTGGCTCCGGCTGCGATTCCCCTCAGACAGACTGCAAACCTGTTTCTTGAAAGGATGGGGAAAATTACGCCGATAGTTTCCCCTCCAAGTTTCTTCTTCACATCAGCTGCGATTGCCGCAGTTGAGGCATAGTTCCCTTGGGATCTTGCAACAACGGACTCGGTAACGCAGAGAATATCTCTGTCTCTAACGGTGAAGCCGTCGGTCTCACCGGCTCTGAGCACGCTGTCCACTACGATTTTCTCCAGGTCGTCCCCTTCTCGGATTATGGGGCATCTTATTCCCCTTGATACAGTTCCTACGTTTCTTTCCATTTTCTTTTCTCCTCCATGTTTCACGTGAAACATTATCCTAATGTTCTCAACAGATCGATGAGACGTTCCATCTCATCTCCGTTATAAAATTCTATTTCTATCTTGCCCTTGGCTCCCTTTCTCTGAAGGGTGACCTTGGTTCCCAGCGCATCTCTGAGTTCTGTTTCAACTCTCTTCTCGTCGGCGCTCTTTGTGGTTCTTTTCTTTCTTGTCTTCTCTCTATCCTGGCTGTCCTGAGCAAGTCTCTCCATCTGTCTGACGGAAAGTCCGTCCTTGACCGCTCGCTCCGCCAGCTTCTGCTGGATCTTTTCATCCTTTATGGAGGCGAGGGCTCTTGCATGTCCCACCGTCAGACTTCCGTCGGCGGTGAGATATCTGATCTTCTCGGGAAGTTTCAAAAGTCTCAGGCTGTTTGTGATGTAGGGTCTGCTTTTTCCCACACCTCTCGATACCTGTTCCTGGGTCAGGCCATAGGTATCTATCATCTGCTTGAGACCCTCCGCTTCTTCGATGGGATTCAGGTCTTCCCTCTGCATGTTCTCGATGATCGCAAGGAGCATGTTCTCCTCATCGGTCAGTTCCTTGACTATGCAGGGAATTTCTTTTAATCCTACCATTCGGGCAGCACGCCAGCGTCTTTCACCGGCAACGATCTCATAGCCCTGCGTTGCCCTCCTTAAAACCACCGGCTGTATCATGCCGTGGCGGTCGATGGATTCGGCCAGCTCTTCAAGTTTGTCTTCATCGAAACTCTTTCTGGGCTGACTTGAATTTGGCTTGATGTCATTGATGTCTATATATCTCAGGCCGTCTCCTGAAGATTCCTCAACCTGAGGCTTTTCCGCTTTGGCAGGCTTGGCTGCTTTGGAGGTCTTCTTCTCGGAAGTCCTTGGGGAATCGATCTCCACATTCCCAAAGAGGGCATCAAGTCCTCTGCCAAGTCCCGTTGCTTTTTTCTTAGTCGCCATTACCTAACCCCCTCTGCTTTCAGGAACTCCTCCGCAAATTCCATATATGCGATGGCTCCTGTGGATCTGGGGTCATACTGAATGACGGGCATTCCGTGGCTTGGTGCCTCGGCCAGTCTGACATTTCTGGGTATGACCGTGGTATAGACCTTTTCTCTGAAGTATTTCTTCACCTCTTCCACCACCTGGACTGACAGATTGGTTCTTCCGTCAAACATGCTGAGGATGACACCCTCTATCTCAAGATCCGGGTTCAGGTTGGCTCTCACTATCTCTATGGTGCTCATCAGCTGGCTTACGCCTTCCAGGGCGTAGAACTCGCACTGTATGGGAATCAGCACGGAGTCAACAGCCGTAAGAGAGTTGATGGTCAAAAAGCCCAGTGAAGGGGGGCAGTCAACGAAGATGTAGTCGTAGTCCGGCTTGAGGACATCGATTGCCATCTTGAGCTTCTTTTCTCTGCCCGGCATATTGATAAGCTCCACCTCTGCTCCCGCAAGCTGGACGCTGGCAGGAAGAATGAAGAGATTATCAAGTCCAGTAGGCAGAACTGCTTCCGCCGGATGAACATCCTCGTCTATCAGGATCTCATGTGT
>CADBRY010000172.1 GCA_902797195.1 uncultured Eubacteriales bacterium | reverse complement strand
TTATCTGCTCCCAGGGTCGTTCCTGTTGCCGATGACAGCCAGTCTCCCTCCACCTTGAAGGTGATGGGGTCCCTGGTGAAGTCATGGGTGCTGTCGTTGGCTTTCTCACAGACCATGTCTATATGTGCCTGGAGGAGAAGGGGAGAATGGCTTTCGTATCCGGGGGAAGCGGGCTTTGTCACAATGAGGTTGAAGATGTCATCCTGTTTGACGGGAAGACATCTTTCCTCACACCAGCTTTTTATCCAGTTACTGATTGCCTTTTCATTTCCGGACTCCCGGGGAATTGCCGATATCTGCTCGAAGAGTCTGAACACTTCGTGATTCAATAATTCCTTCATATACAATCCCCTATAAGCTGCTCTTTAGTTATAACCGATAGCTGTCGCGATGATAAGAAGTATCGCTGCCAGTATAGCCCATACGATCCAAAGTTTCCACATGAATTTGAACCACTTGCTGTAAGGTACGTGGCATATGGCAAGGGCAGCCATGATCTCGCCGCTTGTGGGTGCGATAACATTTGTGAAGGCGTCGCCGTACTGGAAGGCGAGTACCGCGGTCTGTCTCGTGACACCGAGAACGTCAGCCAGTGGTGCCATGAAGGGCATGGTGATGGCCGCCTGTCCGGATCCTGAGGGGATCAGGAAGTTGAGTACATCCTGGAGGACGAACATTCCAACGGCTGCAACGGATGCGTGAAGTCCGCTGAGTGCAGTACCCATGGCGTTTACTATGGTGTCCATAATCTGGGCGTCGGAAAGGATCGTTGTGACCGCATAGCACATACCGATTATAAGGCCGGCCCATACCAGATCCTTTGCGCCTTCCGCGAAGTTGTCCGCAGTCTCACCGGGACGAAGTCCGCCGACGATGGCGCAGAGGATTCCGACGATGATGAAGATGCCGGCCATCTCGTCGATGTAGAAGTCCATTTTCATAACGGAAATGGGGACGAACACAAAGCCTGCGAAGAAGATCGCGAGAACAGCTGCCTGTCTTCCGCTCATCTTTTCGATCTCATCAAGGTTAAAGTCCATATCGGCACGGTACTTCTGATCCACATCGTAATTGTATGCTTTGGTAGGATCCTTCTTTATCTTGTGAGCGTACATCATAAGATAAATTATGGTGGCCGTTACAAGAACAGCCCAGCCTACGATACGGAAGCCGATTCCCGAGAACAGGGGAAGTCCGGCTATGGTCTGTGCAACACCCACTGAGAACGCCTGAGTCATACCGCCGGCATATCCCACAGCGGATGCGCAGAAGAGAAGTGCCACGGCCATGATAGAGTCAAAACCGCAGGCAAGGCAGACCATGTACATGAGAGGCAGGAATGCAAGATACTCCTCACAGCATGCAGCCGTCGCGGAAATGAGCGAGAAAGCTATCATGCAGATGGGAACAAGTATCACCTGTTTGCCTGCCATTTTTCGGATCATGTTGTTGATCCCCGCATGCAGAGCTCCCGTAGCTTCAACAACTTTGAAAACACCTCCCAGGATCAACAGGAAGAAGATGATGTAGGCACCATCCTGAAGTCCTTTGGTGAAGGAAATAAACACGTCGAAGGGTTTGATCGGATTGTTATCAACGTGATGATAGGAATCGGGGACTATTCCTTCGTACTCTGTGCCCTCGATCGGCACTCTTTCAAATTCTCCGGCGGGTACGATATACGTCGCTATCGCTGCCAGAACGATGATCACCGCAAGTATTATCAGCGGGTTTACTGATTTTACTTCATGGACCTCGTCAAGGCTTCCGCCCTCCTTTTTCTTAAAGAAAGACATAATGTAACCTCCATAAAACCTAGTAGAAATAAATGATAACCAATATGTCAGAATATTTAGCAAGAGGCGTGCCACATTGAGGAGGAGCTTAGAACCGTTGATTTTGCACCATTTGAGCGGTTTGCAGGTGGAAAGGCAACGGAAGTGAAAAAATAAAACAAGTTAATTATAACTTGTTTTAAGTTAAAAATGATTCATTACGTAAAAAACAACGGGAGAAATAAGTCAAAAATAACTTGAACCAACTTATGCCTGCTTGTTGGCCAGCTGGCAGATGGCTTCGGCATAGATCTCGGCTGCTCTGACCATGTTTTCTATGTCGATATACTCGTTGGCCTGGTAGTTGATCTCCCTTTCTCCCGGGAAGAGCATG
>CADBRY010000171.1 GCA_902797195.1 uncultured Eubacteriales bacterium | reverse complement strand
TGTAATGCTAGCCGTATTCGCTTGGCCTCAATCAACATAGGGTAAAATGCGTGTCTCTATTATTCGTGCCAGGCTACTTTTGGATCTCAAATCATGTTCAAATGTAAGAATCAGCGAATGGTCGAATACTAAACCGGACTGTCTGTAAGCGGCAATTTTCTCCATATTATGTGCGCGATAGTCCGGCAGATCGACACGGCCCAGGTGCTCCCAAATGATATACTCGCCTGTGAAGGTAAGAATCGTGAAGTCAGGGTAATATGTTTTGTATGCTCCCATAGTTCCACCGGATACTCCCTTCATCCAGCCAATATCAAGTTTAATTTCCTGTTCGTACCTGTAGGGAATACCGTTTACTTCAAGTGCGTTGCCTATGTCTTTTTCTGATTTGGATCGGACTTTTATTCCGGAGTATGTCTTAAAAACCAGTTGCTCCGGATATTTTTGATTTTTTGAAAAGTTCCCCTTTGCCCACTGATATTGCTTTTTGTTACAGGTAATTCTCAGTATATCCAATCCAAGTTTCCCATAGTAATGGAGAAGTTGCTCGCCTTCACTCATGGGACTATTAATGTATTTGCCGGTTCTCAATATGTTGCAGATTCTTTTGATATTATTCTTCTGAGCTGAAGTAATTGTTTTTAAGTACTTCTTCCTGGCGAGAGCATAAAGCATATCCAAATCCCGTGTGATCCCGACCTTCCTGCCGTTGAAACAATGGTAATAGAATACACCGTCAGAACGCTCACAACAGAATAGACTGCCCTTGGGCAAACGTTTTATTTCTTCTTCCCAAAGCTTCTTTTTCCTTAACTCTATACAGACAAGATAGTCCAACAAATCATGGAATGTGTCGAATTCCGGCTTCATTATTTTCATTGTATGATCCTTTCCGAAGTGATATTGATGTAGAGATTGATTTACCGAGCAGCACGAGTCTGTTGGAAATATTTTACAACAGACAAACACAAAATGTCAAATAATGGAAATAACAAAAACAGAACTCTGATCCTTTTCACAGCCCGCCGGT
Organism: uncultured Eubacteriales bacterium; assembly: GCA_902797195.1. Lineage (GTDB taxonomy): Bacteria > Bacillota > Clostridia > Peptostreptococcales > Anaerovoracaceae > Lentihominibacter. Next base: position 3,789 of record CADBRY010000171.1, on the reverse strand, counting down.
TTCGTCCATGCTATAATAGTCCCATGAAGTACGAGCATATTACAAAGGCAACGTTTATCCGGCGCGACAATCGCTTTGTGGCCACGGTCGAAATCGACGGCAGGAAGACCGGTGTCCACGTGAAAAATACCGGACGGTGCAGGGAGCTTCTGGTGCCTGGAGCGACAGTCTATCTTGATGATCATCAGGACAAAATGGGGACCCGCAAGTACCGCTACGACCTTGTTGCCGTGGAAAAAGGTGACCTGCTTATCAACATGGATTCCCAGGCGCCAAACAAGGTGGTGCTGGAGGCACTCGCCTCGGGGAAGCTCATTCCAGATATGAGCCAGTCGAGTTCTCCCGGCGCAGATGCCTGCGGCTGCGATGTGATACGTCCTGAAACCGTATACGGCAATTCACGTTTTGACTTTTATATAGAGCGAGGGGACCTAAAGGCTTTCATGGAAGTCAAGGGAGTGACTTTGGAGGACGACGGTGTAGTGAGGTTTCCCGACGCTCCGACCCTTCGGGGCATCAAGCATATCCGTGAGCTTGAGCAGGCATTGACAGAGGGTTATGCCGCCTATATTATTTTTGTAGTGCAGATGAAGGGCGTGAAATATTTCGAACCCAACGACGAGACCCATCCCCAGTTTGGAGAGGCGCTCCGTCATGCAAAGGCAACGGGTGTCAGGATACTTGCCTATGACTGCACAGTTACGGGTGATACGCTGGAACTTGATCGACCGGTACCGGTACGTCTGTAGCATATTACGATAAGGCGGTATGAAGCAAATCAGGATTCTGCGGCGGAGGGCATCTATTAAGAACAGTTGATAAGCTTACAATAAACAGAAGGAAAGGTATGCATGAAAAAAGAACTGGAATATTTTAATATCGACAGCGGCTACGGGGGGAACCAGTCCTGGTTTCTGGATCCGTGGATGCACATAGGAGGATGCGGTGCGCTGACCATGTGTGACTTCCTTATATATATGGCAAAAAACAGGGGACGAGCAGAGTGTTATCCCTATGACATAGGTTGCCTTTCCAGAAGGAACTACAGAAAATTCGGCATGTCCATGAAGCCCTATCTGAGACCAAGAGAGAGCGGGATAAAAGATCTGGAAACATTTATCGATGGCGCCCGCATATATCTGGAGGACTGCGAGATCGATGGAATAGAACTTGAAGGTTTCAGCGGCGAGCATTCTTATGAGGAAGCAGAGGAGGCTATAAGGGCGAGCATAGACCGCAAGATGCCTGTTGCCATGCTCATGCTCAAGCACAGAGACAGGAAATTCAATTTCTTTGAGTGGCACTGGTTCATAGTAAACGGCTACGATGAGGGGACCGCAGAGCCGGGCGGCCGGTTTATGATAAAAGCCGCGACCTACGGCAAAGCCCATTGGTTGCCTTTGAAAGAATTCTGGGATACGGGACACAAAGAAAAAGGCGGGCTTGTACTTTTCAGGGAGACGGAGCAAAAGCAACAAACATGACACTTGTTCACAGCAAGTAAGTATATGAACTCGAGTGAAAAATCTGATAATATTAAAGTGCGCGAGCATCACAAGATGCAGAATATAACACAACGGTCCATAGGAGAACCAAAAGGAGTGAATGTTATGGGAAAGAAAGTATTAGTGCTTGGAACCGGTGCTCAGGGAACCACTGTAGTCAAGAGACTGGACCTGGAACCAAACGTAGAGAAGATAATATGCGCCGATTATGACGAAGCTGCGGCAAAAGAACTGGCCGGCGGACTCAACAAGGCAGAGGGATTCTTCTGCGACGCTTCCGATAAGGATCAGATCGTGAAGCTTATCGAAGGATGCGACCTGGTCGTCAACGCCCTGCCACTGGCTTTCGGAAAGAACGTCATCGATGCGGCTCTCGAAGCAAAGTGCAACTATCAGGACTTTGCGGCACCTGAAGGTTTTGAAGACACCTGGGAAAAGTGCATGTACCGACTTCTCACGGAATATAACGAGAAATTCAAAGAGATCGGAAAACTTGCCATCATGGGTACGGGATCGGCTCCGGGAACCATGTGCGTAGTCGCCAGAGATACCATGAAGGATATCGACGAATGCGATACGATCTTTATGAACGTTTACGAGGGAGTGGAAGCCAAGCGCTTCCAGCCATACTGGTGGTCGCCCGTTACGGCTCTTGCTGACATGGACGATCTTCCTGTGGCTTGGATCGATGGCAAATTCGTAAACACCAAACCCTTCTCACTTCCCATCGAGAGAACGTATGACTACGTAGGATATCCGGTGAGATTCGTGGAGCACGCCCACGACGAGCCTTTCTACGTGGGAATGAGAGCTGACGAACTCTTCAAGGGATGTAAGAACGCATACTTTAAATACGGCGGCGTAGGAATCGAGTTTGCAGAGCCTCTGGCAAGAGCGGGGCTTCTCAAGAGGGAACCTGTAGAGGTGGATGGACAGATGGTAAACAGCCACGAAGTAATCTTGAACGCACTTCCCCATCCTCCGCGCTTTGCCAGGGAGATCGAAGAGATCATTGAAGAGGGGCTCGTATCCGATACGGGAGCTTTCGTAGTAGAAGCTCTGGGCAAAAAGGATGGCAAGGAAGTTCGTGTTGAATCACATCTCTTTGCTCCCGGATTCGTAGAATCCTTCGAGAAGTTTGGCGTGACCGGAGAACAGTATCTGACAGGGCAGGGTGGATTCCTTTTCACCAAACTCTTTGTCAACGATCAGCTGGATCAGAGCGGATTCATTTCTTCTGCGGAACTGACGCCCGAAGCCAACGATAAATATCTGGAGTACGCAGCAGAGCTGGAGATCACCATCGAGCGCAGGATCATCTACGACGATCCATATTTCAAGAACGCTCCCGCAGCGAAGGAATATGTGGAGTGGTGGGATCATCCCACGATCACACCGGTGGAACTTTAAGAGAGAAACTAATGATGGTTCGAATCAGTCTGCGTAGAGGAAGGCTGAAGGAACTATGCAGGGCAAGGGAGGAGCTTTGCCATGCTGTCCAAGAGGTGAGAGATTATGTTTAAGACCAATGGAAAGGCAACGGTTGCCCTAACAATCCTTACATTGATTACCATGCTGCTTCTGGCCTCATGTTCCTCTGAAGGCGGCGGGGAAAACAGTGGCGCTCAGCCTGCTCCATTTGCCCAGACCGAGCCGTCAGATCTCAGCGGTTATGAAAGCATGATTGACTACGACGGGGAGTCCCGCCTCCTTGAAACTGATGTTGACGAAGTCATCAAGCTTATGAATGACAAGGAAAGTTTCATCGTCTTTTTCAGCTACGAGGATTGCCCGTACTGCAATATGATCATGCCTTATGTTAATGAAGTGGCGGAGGAAACGGGACAGCAAATAGGATACATAAATACCAGAAAAGATCCTTCATGGCAGTCCAATACAGACATCAAAGGCTATGACATGGTGGTCAAATATTTTGGGGACTATCTGCAGGAGGATGACGATGGAGTCAAACATCTGTATACTCCCGATATCTACTGCATAAAAAAAGGGGAGATCGTCGCAAGGCATGATGGAGTGATCCCTGAGGAGGAGATAGACCCGAGCCGGCCGCTCACCTCCGGCCAGGAAGAGACTCTTAAGGAGACCCTTAAGAAGAAATTTCAGACAGTGCAGTAGACTGTACACGTTGCTAAACAAAAACACCTTGTTATACCCCGGTAATATCAGGATATAACAGGGTGTTTTTTTGCAGGACTAAAACTTTAGGTTTTCCGACATAAAACTTTGGAATTTCCTAATAGTTGACTTTGGAATTTCCTGCTAG
>CADBRY010000170.1 GCA_902797195.1 uncultured Eubacteriales bacterium | reverse complement strand
TCATGGGACTTTGTAAAACCAGAAACGTAGCTTTATCTCTGCCGTCACTTAGCTTGGACTCTTTTTCCTTCAAAGTGCTTCAGGAGATCCAGGGCTACCGCAAATCCGGGCTGACTTTCGCGCCGGAAGCGGGGACACAGAGGCTGCGTGATGTGATCAACAAGAACATCACGGAAGAGGACATTTTTTCAGCCACAAGACAGGCCATAGAACTTGGATGGGAACACATCAAGCTCTACTTTATGATCGGACTTCCGACTGAGACCGACGAGGACCTTGACGGAATCGCCCGGATCGCCAAAAAGATCGTGGATATCAACTACGAGATTCGCGGACGCAAAGGAGGCCGTTTCAGAGTCACCGTCAGCGTCTCCAATTTTGTGCCGAAGGCCCATACTCCATTTCAGTGGGTGGCCCAGGACACCCCCGAGGAGTTTATCCGCAAGCACGACTATCTTTCAATTAAACTTCGGATCAAAGGAGTTACCTTCAACTATCACGAATCCAACACCAGCTCAATCGAAGCTGTCTTCGCCAGAGGGGACAGAAGATGCGGTGACGTGCTGGAAGAAGCCTGGAGAAGAGGCTGTAAATTCGACTCCTGGTCAGAGCATTTCAAAGAGGATGTATGGATGGAGGCTTTTGAAGCCAGCGGTATAGATCCGGATTTTTACACGGTCCGTCCGAGAGACTTCCGGGAGGTGCTCCCCTGGGATCACATAGATTCATTTGTGGACCGAAGCTTTCTCAGGGATGAATATGAAAAGGCAACGGCTGCTCAGGTAACACCTGACTGCAGGGAAGGCTGTGCCGGCTGCGGAATGAACAGGCATACCGATTGTTTCGTCAACTGCGGCCCGGCGTCAGGGTCACCTGCATATGAAACGCCCGGAGATCTCGGCGTCGAGTCATCCACCCTCGAAATGCCCGGTGAGTCCGACATAAATAAGGGTGAATCGCCGGCGGGCGACCCCACCAAATATGTGATGAAGTTTTCAAAACAGGGGACTATCTGCTACTCTTCGCACTTGGATCTTATGAGGGTTTTCAAACGTGCTTTTAAAAGAGCCGGTATTGCTTTAGTGCACTCACAGGGATTCAATCCCCATCCCAAAATGGGATTTGCTCAGCCACTGTCTCTTGGATACTGGAGCTTGTGTGAGTTCATAGAATTTGAGACAAAGGAGAATCTGGATCCTGAAGAGATCCTGATTAAAATGTCCTCGCTCCTGCCTGAGGGGATCGATCTTTTAGAATGCGAAAGAGCAACAGGTTATAAGAAAACCCTGGCATCTCACACTGTGGCTGCTGAGTATATGATAGAGATCCCTCTGAAAGGGGAGCTGAACCGGTTCATGGATGCCGGAGAGGAAAGTGTCCATGATAAGCTCTATTCTGACTACATGAACAGGGAAGAGATCACGGCATATAAGAGGCAGAAGAAGTCCAAAGAATTAAAGCTTGTGGATATCAAGCCCATGATAAGGGATATCAGTTTTCATCTCTCGGAAAAAACTATGTATATAAAAACTCTTCTGGATTCGGGAAGCTCATCGAACCTGAGCCCGGAGCTTGTTATTTCCTCTGTTCTTGAACGATTTAAGATAGAGACCCAACGCAGCGAAATCAGCGTTGTCAGAAAGAATCTCATCTTTGATATTGACAAATATTCCCAATAGATATATTATTGACTGGAAATAAATTCCAGTTATTTTCAGTCAATAAATACGAGGGGTATCTATGAGGGATTTTATCGAAGGTCTGAAGGCATCAGACAATTTTGCGGATTATTTATTTGAACACAAAAAAGAAACATTGAAGCTTGCGGGATTTGCTGTGGCGATCCTGACACTTGCCATGCTGTTTTTGTATCGCGGAGGCAGTGAAGTGGACATTGTGGAAAGCGCCAAAACCGCAGAGGGTGGAACGGAAAACTCCAGGATCATCGAAGGTGACGCTTCATCATCGGATCATTCGGATGCAAATGGATCTGGGCAGGCCGGTGCTTTGTCCGAGGGATCGGGGCAGACCGGTGCAGTCCAAACAGGTGACATCTATGTTGACATTGGAGGGGCCGTTAAAAGTCCCATGCTGGCAGTCCTGCCACCGGGCAGCAGGGTGGAGGATGCCATCAATAAAGCCGGCGGATTGACCTCCGATGCTGACCTGAACACCATAAACAGGGCGGAAGTTCTTGTGGATGGCCAGAAGGTATATATACCAAAGAAGGGGGAGACAGGGATAGACACCGGCGGAGTATCATCGGGAACCGGTTCAGGAGCAACGAGCGGAGTGACTTCAGGTGCTTCCGCCTCGGGGAAAGTCAACATTAACCTTGCAGACAGCACCCAGCTTCAGACAATTACGGGTGTGGGTCCGGCTACGGCCCAAAAGATCCTGGATTACAGAACCCAGAACGGGCGGTTCAACTCTATTGAAGATCTTAAAAACGTATCGGGAATAGGAGATAAAACCTTCGAGAAAATGAGGGATCAGGTCACAGTATAGGTGACATGCTTCGTTGCCTTTACATGTTACGAAACCGCTTCGTTGCTTTTACATGAAAGCACGTCTATAATTGTTTATGTGATAACATATCCCTGTACGTTAATGCCGTAAATAATTAAATGAGGTTTATACATGAGTACACATATCAGCGCATCAAAGGGCGAAATAGCCGAATCCATACTGCTTCCCGGTGATCCTTTAAGAGCTAAATTCATTGCGGAGAATTATCTTGACGGAGCCAGGTGCTATAACGAAGTACGAAACATGCTTGGTTACACGGGAACCTACAAAGGCGTACCCGTATCCGTCCAGGGAACCGGCATGGGAATGCCATCCATCGGCATATATTCCTGGGAGCTAATCACCGAGTATGGAGTAAAAAACCTTGTAAGGATCGGTACGGCAGGCTCATTTCACGAAGATATCAAGGTTCGTGATATAGTTGTGGGTGTTTCCGCTTCCTGCGATTCATCCTATGTGAACAGCTTCGGTCTTCCGGGAAGATATGCACCCGGAGCAAGCTACGAACTTCTTCTGAAAGCGGCTAAGGCCTCAGAGAAGACAGGAGTCAAATTCAGAGCGGGCAACATCGTTTCCACGGATGCATTTTACGATCAGAGAGTGGATTGGTGGAGGAGATGGGCTGAAATGAATGTGATGGCCGTTGAAATGGAAGCGGCGGCACTTTACATGAATGCTGCCCGTCACAAGGCGAACGCCCTTGCCATGGTAACCATAAGCGATCATTTCGTGACCGGAGAAGCCACCACGAGCCAGGAGAGGCAGGAGACTTTTACGGACATGATGAAACTGGCTCTGGAGACGATCGTTTAGTCAGCTTGAGGTACTTGAGGCAGTACGCGATATTATTTGAATAAAAAAGAACCGGTGAGACACTGCCGGTTCTTATTATTCTCATTTGCGCATTTAACTTATGCGCCGGTGGGGACGGGTGAGAATCAGGCGTTTGCCTTGTTGAATCTCTTCGTCAGACGAGAAACCTTTCTTGAAGCAGCATTCTTGTGCAAAGTACCTTTTGCAACAGCCTGCATAAGCTTCTTTTCAGCCAGATCCAGCTGAGTCTTTGCTGTTTCCATGTCACCGTCGGCAATAGCAGCATCAAAAGCTTTCATGATAGCCTTGAGATGATTGCGAACTCTTCTGTTTCTTGCAGTTTTCTTGTCGATAACGCGGATTCTTTTCTTTGCGGATTTAATATTAGCCATTCAATTTACCCCACTTTCATTATGGATAGCTCTGTGATAGCCGAAGACAGATTTCTCCGGCACAAATTCGCGATTACAAGTATATATGACATACGCCATAAAATCAAGGTTTTAATTGATTTTATACCCT
>CADBRY010000169.1 GCA_902797195.1 uncultured Eubacteriales bacterium | reverse complement strand
GCAAATAAAAAGTCAAGGCTAAATTAAAGAACATTGAAAATTTTATACAGGTTGAAAAGAAGGTATCAAAATAAGACCACCACAACTAGTGCTGGTCTAAATAGTGTTATTGATTGTTCTTAATCAGATTCAGGAAGAGTGGCAAGATATTCTTTCACTCGACCATAGTAGATTCTAAGAAACTTGGTAAGCGCTCAAAAAGACGGTGCCTTGTGACACCGTCCTGAATAAGATACAATGATATGCCCCTTCACCTGCAGCACTGCGATCGGGTGAATTCCGACCAGGGCATGAGATCTTCCAGATATTCATCTGTATGATCCCAGCCGGTCATGTTCACCAACAATTCATTCAGATAGCGGAACGCATCCAGCCCATTTGCCTTTGCCGTTTCGATAATGCTATAGACAGTGGCGGATGCATTCGCTCCTTTTGGAGTATCTGCAAACAGCCAGTTCTTCCGGCCCGTCACGAACGGCCGGATGGCATTCTCGGCAGCGTTGTTTGACAATGAGCATCTCCCATCCAGGAGATAGTTTTCCATGTACGGCTTCTGGTTCTGTGCATAGGTCACGGCTCTGGCAAGTTTGGAACCGCGGAGAGCAATAACCGAATCAAGCCACGACCAAAAGGCCTCGAGAAGCGGTTTTTCACGTTCAAGACGCTGGATGTATCTGTCTTCAGGACTCATGTCCTTCAGTTCATCTTCAATTGCGAACAGTTTGTCGCAGAATTCTCTTCCGGTCTCCGCCGCAGACAGTTCTGCACTCCGGGCTTTGCCGGGCGGGATGGCCTCCACGAACTTCCTCCGAAGATGTGCCCAGCACCCGCACCGGGTGATCCCGGTGAGCTTGTTGTATCCCGAATACCCGTCGGAATGGACGAAGCCCTTGAAATCCTTCAGATAAGCGGCTGCATTGTCGCCGTTTCTCGAAGGTTGGTAATCGAACAGGATGATCGGTGCTTTCCCGTCGTTGCCTGTCCGATATAGCCACATGTATGACTTGGCCTGGGGCTTCTTGCCGTCCTCTTTGAGGACTTGCACCGGGGTCTCGTCTACGTGGACCACGTCCCGCAGGAGAAGCTCCTGTCGCAGGTAGTCCAGGATCGGTTTGAGATAGTCCTGAGAACATCGGATGACCCAGTTCGCCATCGTAGCCCTGGGAAGCAGGATCCCCATCCTCTCCCAATCCTTTTCCTGACGGTAAAGAGGCACGCCCTGCATGTATTTCTGGTACATCACATAGGCCACCGAACTCGGAGATGCCAGCGAGTGATTCATCAGCGATGCCGGCGGGACCGGTTTGACGATGTAGGGAGAATCGGAGTGTTTGCACTTCGGGCATTCATAGGACATCCGCACATATACCAGCCTCTTGATCTGCGCAGGGATGTATTGGAGTTCCTCTCTGACAAACTCCTTCCCGATCGGCCTGAGCCCGCTTCCACAGATCTCACAAACGAGTTCTTCCCCTTCGAACTGGAGCAGGATCTCTTCCGTAGGAATGTTGCCGATGATCATCTCGTTGCGGACCCGCTTCTTGCGAGGAGCGGCCTTGCCTTTGGCATCACGCCTGAAAGGTTCTGTGACAGAATCATCTGCTTCGATCTCCACTTCGTTGAAGAAGGAGATCTGCCGCTCATCCGAGTTGGCCTTGGGGGTCTTCTCACTGGAGGGCCCGAACTTTCCGTGGCGCATCTGGATGATGATCTCGGTCAGGTTCTCGATCTGCCGTTTGAGGTCGTTTATGGAATTTTGGAGCAGGAGGATCATCTCGTCTCGCCGGGCAAGTTCCTCTTCGAGCTGCTTGATGCGAACTTTATCTTCGGTCATTTTCAGGTCCTTTTTCCTTGGTTTTCACTAAGGATATTGTACCATAAAAATGGACGAAAGTCCAGTAATATCAACGGTTTTCGGGAACTTTTGTCCTAGAACATCGCCCCTTTTTTTGCTGGCCTTATCGCCTTCTCCTGTTCAGGAGAAAGGCCCTCCATGAGCCATCGGAACTGCTGCCAGGTGACGGGCCGGAGTTCTTCTTCGCTGCGAGGCCATTGGAAAGAGCCGTTTTCCAGGCGTTTGTACAAAAGGACGAATCCGTCACCTTCCCAGAGGAGCGCCTTGATCCGGTCGCAGCGTCTCCCACAGAAAAGATACAGTGCCGGCGAGAACGGATCCATCTGGAACCTTTCCTGGACCAAAGCAGCCAGACCGTCGATGGATTTTCGCATATCGGTGTATCCGCAGGCGATGTAGACGTTACTGGCGATCCGGATATCCCCTAACATGTGGACCTCAGTGCCAGAAGCACCGCCTCCAGAGTCTGTTGATCCGTTCCAGGGGCCACCTCGATCGTCGCCCGGGGAAGACGGACGACAACGGTGGCCTGCGTCCCATTGGCCGGCGGCTGTACTTCCAGCTTACTAAACGTTGGAAGGCTCTCTGCGGGAACCTTTGACAGATCATTGTGACAGGCCGGAAGATTCTCCAAAGTTCGCTGCCGGACTTTGCGGAGCCAGTAGTAATACGTTTTAGTGCAGATCCCATTGGCTTCACACCAGGCTTTGACGGTCAAAGGGCTGGCCTGACAATCTGCAATGATCTTTGCCCAGTGACGCAGGCGGAATTCGGATTTGACGGATTGTATTTGATCCATGATGAGACCTCCTTTAGGTTAGACTTCTTTGGACCTTTTTAGCATAGTCTGAAACAGTCCAATTCAGTCTAAATTATCTCACCATGGGTCTTGGATTGAAAGGCACTCTGTTATTGAGCGCTTACGTTTAATGGATGAAAAAAAAGAATGCCTTCATAGCAATATCTTCGTATTCTTCGT
>CADBRY010000168.1 GCA_902797195.1 uncultured Eubacteriales bacterium | reverse complement strand
GCTCGAAGATCTCAAAAGACTGACCCAGTATGCTGTCTATGCACTGGCGCAGATACGGCTCCGTATTATAGATGGGTACTATTACACTGATTATCGGATCTCGCATTTTATCCGCTCCCAAATTAACCATGGATATTTCTACCACTCGATTATATAATAACTATGTATGAAAAAAAATAAGTTGACCATTAAAAATCTAGTTACAGCCTTGTTGCTGCTCTCTTTCGTTGCCTTTGTAGCTTACAACATCTGGCACTATATGACCAGAGACGTGGAGCCGCCCAGGATAACCATGGACAAAGAGGCTATTGAAGTAAGCATCAAAGCTGACGAGGAGGAGTTGCTGAAGGGTGTAAAGGCAACGGATGCCGTGGACGGAGATGTCAGCGCGACCCTGGGAGTCGAGAAGCTGTCAGCCTTTGACAAAGAAGGAAGCAGGAGGATGTCCATCGTAGCCTTTGACAACAACGGCAATATTGCCCGCGCCATCAGAAAGGTAAAATACAAAGACTATGAGCATCCCAGGTTTACTCTGGAGAACCCCCTTCGTCTGCCCATAATGAACGGACAGGGAGGCATCAGATTCCTCATAAATGCCAGAGACAGTCTGGATGGGGATATTACCGACAGGATCGCCTTCAGATATGAGAAGGATGATTCAATAGAAAAGACCGGGGGTGATTTTCCCGTTACCTTTGAAGTCACCAACAGCGCCGGAGACAAACAGAAAATTGAGTGTACCGCCACCCTGTTCAATCAGAACACAGCTCCTCAGACGCCCACTGTCGCCCTTGAGAATTACATAGCGTACACGAAAGTGGGAGAAGAACTGGATCCCATGGACTATGTGAAGTTCGTCAGATACATAGGCAGGGAGTATAAGCCTGTAAATGAAGGTGGTTCCTTCAGAAACGGAGGAGGAACCGGGAATACCATAAACAGAGAATACATTGAAATAGACGATGACGAGGTGGATTACGATAAACCGGGCAGCTATGAGATCAGCTACTCTGTCACCGACGATATTGGAAACAAAGGAACCGTAAGGCTCATAGTAGTGGTGGAGGAAGACAGTGACGACTGAGCATCAACATACGGGAAAAAAGGATACCTTCGATATCCAGACAATATGGAGAGATGTACGGAAACAAATGGTGGTTTTGATTTTTGCGGCCGCCGCTGTTTCCATGCTCGCCTTTATCTGGCACTGCCAGACCAGGTCTCCCGAATATACAGTGGAAGCCACCTATGCGGTAAACTCCATGTATGCAAGCGGCAGCAAGATAGACGACCTGACCAATGCCCAGAATGTTGCGGTAAAGTTCTCCCAGGTAATAAGCAGCAACGTAATGCAGAAGCGTGTACAAGAGGACCTCGGGGATGAGATAGCACCGGGAACTATCGTGGCGGAAGCCATTCCCGAAACAAACCTCATATCTCTGAAGGTTACTTCGCCAAACATCAACGCTGCCTTCCACACCGTCAAATCCGTAATGAAAAACTACAGGAGCATCACCGATCTTGTGGTGGGAGACACCAGGCTGTCCGTGCTTGTGCAGCCCAGAGTGCCGCCCACCCCTAACAAAGAAATGCTGTCGTACATATTCATGGGGAAGGTTTTCCTAATATGTATGGGAGTGCTGCTGTTTATTACAGTTCTATTGTCATATTTCAAGGATACCGTCAGAAACGGCACCGATGCGGAAGCCATGCTGGAAGCCGAGTATCTGGGCGCCATTAGTCATGAGGTAAAGTACAGGACCATCAGGGACCGTTTGAAGAAGACAAAAAAACCACTCCTCATTTCCAGCCCTGCGATCAGTTTTCAATTTGTGGAATCCACCATGAAGGTGGCAAGAAGAGTCCAGACAAGGCTGACCACGGGAAAGATCAAAACCCTTCTGGTCACCAGTTGCATGGAAAACGAAGGTAAATCTACGGCGGCCGCCAATCTGGCACTGGCTCTTGCCAACAACGGTCAGAAGGTCGGGCTCATGGACATGGATCTTCGAAAGCCTGCTCAAAGACTCATCTTCGGCATCGACAGGGAAGATGAGAACAATATACACAAAGTGGGGAAAAATGTAGATCTGTATCTGTTTTCCGGCCTTGATAAGTATTTTGGAAAAGAGGGGGAGCTGGAAGCTGCTAAAGTTGCCGCATTCATAGACCAGATCGGAAAATCACTGGACGTAATAATAATCGATACGGCTCCTGTGGATCAGGTGTCGGATACCGAGGCCATAGCATCCATAGCGGATGCCTCTCTGTTTGTTGTGCGAGAACACACGGCCCTGGTGAAGAATATAAACAATGCAATCGAGAACATTTCCTGTTACAGAGCCGCACCCATAGGATGTGTGCTCAATGATTCCTATGCAGGATGGCAGGAGAGCATGGGCGGTTACGAATACCGCCGCAGATACGGATACGGATACGGCAATGGGTACGGCTATGAAAGATAGAAGGAATGCTGCCGCAGAAAGGATCGACCTGGCGTCGATAATAAACGATGTGTGGCACAGCACAATTCGAAGATGGTGGCTCATTCTCGCTACTATGGTGGTGGTAGGCGGGCTTTTTTGCCTTTACCCTTTAAAACTCTACGACCCCATGTACAAATCCACAGCCACCATTGCCGTTAACGCCCTTGAGACCTCCACGGGGATGAATCAGACTGAGCGTGTGGCAACTTCACTGCCATATATTCTGCAGAGCGACGCCATGCAGCAGGTGATCGCGGACAATCTGAAACTGGACGAGATCCCCGGAGAGATAATGACCAGCAGGACCGGGGATACCAATATGCTGACTGTGGAAGTTACCGCCTCGGATCCGAAGACATCCTATGCGATCCTGTGCGCCATACTTGAAAACTATGGAGATGTATCAAGGCCCGTTCTTGGTGAGATCGACATGACCATATTGGAAAACAGCGGAGAGCCCAAAACTCCATTCAACAGGATGGACCCGAAGAAAGCCGCTGCTGCCGGCGCACTTGCGGGGCTCCTTATCTGGCTGGTGATATTCGCGGCCCATTCCGCCCTCAAGAGGACGATTAGAAGCGAAGAGGAACTTAAGAGATATCTCAACCTGAAATGTCTCAGCGATGTGCCTCAGGTAAAGGTGAGAAAGAATGCAAAGGCAATGTTTAGCGGTCACAGTTTCTTTCAGGAGAAGATCCGGACTCTGCGAACTAGAATAGAAAGAGACCATGCGGATACGGGAGCATCGGTATATATGGTGACCAGCGCCCTTGCGGGAGAAGGAAAAACCACCATAGCGGTGAACCTTGCTCTTTCCCTTGCCGGGAAGGGAAGGTCCGTGGTCATCGTGGATATGGACCTGCGTAAACCCTCTGTATTGAAGACTCTGAAGCAGCATGGGAAATTGCAGTCAGACGGTGATGAAAAGGGCATTGGTGAGATACTTGCCGGGGAGATAAGAATAGATGATGCTCTTATGAACATAGGAGAGGGATCTCTAAAGTATCTGCCTGCAGGTAAGATAAAGACCAATGTAATGAGGACGGTCAACGACCCCGGGCTGGAGGCAGTGTTCAAATACCTCAGGACCATAGCCGAATATGTGATCATAGACACCCCGCCCAGCTCTCAGGTTTCCGATGCGGCAGCTCTTGTTAAATATGCGGACAGCGGCATTTTTGTCATCAGGCAGGACTACGCTCCTCTTGAGTACATCCGGGAGGGTATAAACATTTTGGACGATACGGGACTTCCCATTGCAGGCTGCGTTCTTAACCAGACGGTCCAGGGAATAATGGACATAGCCTACGGATACAGAAATTACGGATATGGATACGGAGAAAGTGACGGAGCGGCGGTGAAGTGAAAAGAGTATTGCTTGTCGCCAATGTAGCGAAGGAACATGTTCTCAAATTTCATATGCCCACTGTAAAAGAGTTGAAAAAACGTGGGTGGACGGTGGACGTTGCCTGTGCCGACGAGGATGAGATCCCGGACTGCGATCAGCGCTTTATTATGAGCTGGAAGCGCTCACCGCTGTCAAGAAAGACCCTCGGCGAGATCAGGCGCCTTCGCCGGATCATAGAAGATGGGAATTATGACATCGTGTACTGTCACACACCTATGGGTGGACTGGCTACCAGGCTGGCGTCCATAGGAGCCAGAAGGCGGGGAACAAAGGTGATCTACTGTGTGCACGGCTTTCACTTTTTCAAGGGAGCGCCACTGCTGAACTGGCTGGTATACTATCCGGCAGAGAAATTCCTCTCCCTGTTTACCGACGGGATAATCACAATAAACAGTGAGGACCATGAAGCGGCTCTTTCGGGTTTTTCCCGGGGGAGAAACATCTATCGCATACACGGAATGGGTGCTGATTTCTCACGCCTTGAGATAGAGGACAGAGCGGATGTGAGAAGGGAGATGAGAAGTTCTCTGAAAATCCCCGATGATGCTGATATAATGCTGTATGTAGCTGAGCTCACCGCCAACAAAAATCAGAAGATGCTGGTGGATACCCTTGGAGAACTTGTAAAACGAGGAAGGAATGCTTACCTGGTGCTGGCGGGTCCGGACAAGGAAGATGGCAGGCTTGAAAACTACGCTAAGAACGCAGACCTCTATGACCGGTGCTGTTTCCTCGGGTGGAGGGACGATATTGGAAGCCTGATGGTCACGGCTGATGTTTATACTGCATCGAGCATAAGAGAGGGCATGACCGTAAATCTGATAGAAGCAAGATATGTGGGGCTTCCGGTTGTGGCGACGGATAACAGGGGCCACAGGACCGCCATGGATGACTGCGGATACGATGCCCTGGTTCCCATCGGAGACCATGTCGCCATGGCCGATATAGTTGAGGAGTTTTTAACAGAGCGCAGACAGTCAAAGGACCGCGGGGAAACGCACAGCCCCGGCGCCCCGGCAGACTCTACGAATCTGCGGCCGGCGGCTGAAGACCTGAAAAAGTACGACGCTGAGATAATCGCCTCCGAGATCGCGGATATTCTCGAGACGGAAATAGATGAACGATAGGATGATATATGTTTAAGTTCTTCAAAATAGAATCCATTATATATATAAAAGATAAACTGAAAAAGGGCGAATTCGGGGAGATCATGGAAGACTGGAAGTGGATCTTCTCCTATTCAAGAAGGTATACCCGGCAGATC
>CADBRY010000167.1 GCA_902797195.1 uncultured Eubacteriales bacterium | reverse complement strand
TCCGTAAAATGATCGAAGTGCTTCATAAGCTCTCCTACCACCCCGTCGTAAGCATCCTTTATGTTGAAGACGCAGGAATCTATGCCAAGATGCTCAACAAGGGCATGGGACACATCTATATCAAACTGCTCTCCGTTAGGCATCATGACCCCGAAGACCCTGTCCTTTCCAAGGGCCTCAACGCAAAGTGCCGCAACAACGGAGCTGTCCTTTCCTCCGGATATGCCGATCACGGCCTTGCAGTCCCTGCCGTTTTCTTCAAACCAGTCTCTGATCCACTTGACACACCGGTCCTTGACTTTATCCGCGTCAAAGTTTTTCATATATTCTTCCATTTTGCCGTCCTTTCGGTTTTTACCTTATATCAAATCTGTTTTTCAGCTGATCGAGTTCATTCATCAGCGATTTTACTATATGCCCCGAATTTATCTCAAAGGCTTCCTTTGGCTGCTCTTCCTCTTTGATGGGCGTCCAGTAGCGCTCCACATACCGGGAAAGGATTTCATCCTGTGAAAGGCCTTCATTTTCAAGTCGTGATATAAAATCCGTCTTCGATCCGCACTCTTTGATGAACATATCCCAAAACTCCGGGATAAAGCTGTCGGGAACCATTCCAAAATGAGGCAGGCACAGATGTCTCGCATCAATGGCTCTGCACTTTTCGGCGGAGGCTATTCCCTGTATGAAGCTTTTAAGGCAAGGGGTATGCACGTAGTCCTCTCCCTCAAGTATCCCCGTGCTTTCGCTTGAAAAGAGAAGTCCCATAGGCATGATCAGAAAACTCATGGAGCAGTTGGTGTGCCCCGGGGTCTCTATTGCCTTTATATACTCGGCCTCGTCGCCTTTCTCCCCTATGTAAAGGCAACTGCCCTCTTCGAGCACCTCATCCACGTGGATGCCCTCTGCGATGATCTCCATTTTGCTTCCCGGATCGTAGAGATCCCGGGCAGTTTCTCCAAGCTCTTTTATAAGCTTTTTTGCACCCTCTCTTTCGAGGACTTTGGCACAGTGAGCCCCTGCCAGGACCTTCGCCTCCGGAAACTCTTCAAGGATATATGGAAGAGCTCCCATATGATCGTAGTGGGAATGGCTCAGCAGGATGTAATCCAGCTTGCCCTGGCTGCAGCGGCTGTCTTTGATTACCGCTTCGTCCGCCAGGACCTTCTTTATGTTTTCAATGGTTATATGGGCGGAATAAGCCATGCCGCAGTCTATCAGAACATTATTGCCCCTTCCAAGGATGAGAATGGCTTCGCCCCCATGTCCTCCCGTGACCCTGTAGACGGGCCCGGGGAAAGAAAACCTGTCGTGATCGTCTCCGAACCTGTCGAAGAGAAGCACCGCATTGGGCGTATTCAGTTTCAGATGTTCAGTGGATATACTCATGCCCGTCACCGTTTTCCTCATCATCTTCAAGAGCCATCAGGGCAGCCACGGACATGTCGTAGCTGTCAAGGGGATAGTCCATAGCCCCGGTAAAATCGTATCTGTAGGCCGTACCTCCAAGGTTTTCAACCCTTGAAGCGGTTATTGCGTCCCTCAGGCAGTGATGAATAACTTCACCATCACCGGTCTCCGGGGACAATTCCACATTGGAATCATACACGTACCAGTTGCGGAAATTGCAGAACTCATCCGTCAGCTTGCGCACGTCGCTGTCATCTTCCATGTTCATGGCAAGGCCCATAAGGGACAGTTTGATCTGATGGAGCAGATCGTAGATCTCGTCGCTGTCTTCCGGGAGCCCTTCCAGGATGTCTTCGAAGTAATCCTCAAAGAGCTGGGCTATCATTTCCTTTTCCGCCCCGTTAAAAAGCCCGTAGACGGCTTCCTGATCTATGGCCTCGTCGCATTCCACAAGATCGGCCATTGCCTCAAAATATATGAATTGAGCCGGTTCTTCCAAATCAAGAAACTCCAGAAGCTCATAATAATCCATGGGTTTTCTCCTTTTCTATGTCAAGATCGATAAACTTGATCTTTCTGTCGTCGTTGTCATCCGCATCCTCGAAAATATGATCGATCATGTTCACAAAGTTCTCCGAAAGGTCGCTGGCATAAAACACATCGGTGAAATCGGAGCCGCCGGCAAGCATATCCCTCTCCCTCAGGATGGATTCCACGTTTTTGATCACAATGCTGGAGGGGTTGATAATACTCACATCCGGGTATATTCTCGAAAGATTCTCTTTTATAAGAGGATAGTGAGTGCACCCAAGTATCAGCTTGTTTATGCGGTTATCCTTTATAAAATCATCCATGTAGTACCTTATGGTGCTGTCCATGATTTCGTGATGGATTATGCCCTCTTCGATCAGTGGCACAAAAGCGGGACAGGCGGTTTCGTGAATGCTTACCCCGGGATTGGCCTCTTCTATCATGCGCCTGTAGGCGTGGCTTGCGATGGTCACCTTGGTTCCGATTATTCCAAGCTCGTCCCCTTCCTCAAGAGAAACCGCCGTTTCCCGGGCTGCGGGGGAGATGATGCCAAGTATTGGGATCTTGGGGAATCTTTCCTGAAGTTCATCAAGGCAGGTGGCGCTTACTGTATTGCAGGCGATCACTATCATCTTCACATTTGATTTTACGAGAAAATCGGCGATTTCCGTGGAAAAACGCCTTATGGTGGTAACCGCCTTGGATCCGTAAGGCGTCCTCGCAGTATCGCCGAAATATATAACCCTCTCCTCAGGAAGCAGATCCCGCAAATACGGAATACTGGTCAGTCCCCCAAGGCCGGAATCGAAAAAGCCTATAGGCCTGTTATCCATACATTATCCCTTTGCTATCGTTGAATTATGTGACATGATATTATACAATAGACCCACTCAAAAGAAAAGACTACGGAGGACATTATGGTCAAGAATTCATTAAAAAACCGCTCAGAACAGGATCCTGCATTTCAGTGGGATATAAAGGCAATGATTCCCGATGAATCAGTCATCGAACCGGAGCTTGAAAAGATACTTTCAGACGCGGAAAACTATGAAAAGAAATACAGAGGTCACCTTGCAGACAGTGCAGACACCCTTGGGGGAGCCTATGTTGACAGGGATGACATATGGCGCAGGCTTGAAAAGATATATGTATATGCCCGGATGAAGCGTGACGAGGACAACGGAGAAGCCGCATACCAGGCTCTCACAGACCGCTGCAGGTCTGTTATAGCCTCTGTCTCCTCTTCACTTTCATTCTTTGCCCCTGAGCTTATGAGCTGTGAGGAAAAGGACATCGTTGCCTTTATACAGGAAAATGAGGATCTGAAGACATACGAATTTGCAATAAAGGACTCCTTCAGACTGAAGAAGCACGTTCTCAGCGACGCGGAGGAAAACATCCTGGCTCAGATGAGCGAAGTCACCGGCGCAACCGGAGACATATTTACAATGCTCAACAATGCGGACATGACATTCGCAACCATTAAAAACGAGGATGGTGAGGATGAGCCTCTGACCCACGGGAATTACATAAGATTCATGGACAGCGACAACAGAGAAGTTAGAAAAGCCGCTTACGAGGCCATGTACGACCCCTACAGGAAGTTCATAAACACCATCGCCACCACCTATAATTACAACACCAAGGTGGATGTTGTGGGCTCAAGGATACGCAAATATGAATCCTCC
>CADBRY010000166.1 GCA_902797195.1 uncultured Eubacteriales bacterium | reverse complement strand
TATGGTATTTGCCAGATCATACATTCTCCTGTCGAATTCCCTCTTCATCTCCAGAGCTTCTCCAAGATCATAGGCAACTATCTCACTGCCGTTGATCCCCACCGCCTTGCTGTCCTCGTCATCGTAGAGAAGGCGCACCGCTTTGTCCGCTGTGAGAGAAGCCAGTATCCTGTCTTTGCCCGTGGGGCTTCCGCCTCTTTGAATGTGCCCGGGAACGACGGCCCTGGTCTCCCTTCCCGTGGTCTCTTCAAGGGTCTTGACCAGCTCATCGGTGCTGATGGATACTCCCTCGGATTTCAGTATGAGGCTGTGGCATTTACCTGCGCTCTGGCCTCTTATGACCTGGGTGCAAAGGCGATTGATGTCAAGTTCCACCTCCGGGACAAGGATCCCGTCAGCACCTCCTGCCACACCTGCATGAAGGGCTATATCACCGCAGTGTCTGCCCATCACCTCTATTACGGTAGCTCTTTCATGGGAGCTGGATGTGTCTCTGATATTTGAGATCAGATCCAGCACCGTATTCACCGCAGTATCGAATCCTATGGTGTAATCCGTATATCCAAGGTCGTTATCGATGGTCCCCGGGACTCCCATGACCTTTATGCCGTAACCTGAGAGGTATTTTCCTCCCCTCATGGATCCATCGCCGCCTATTACCACTATTCCTTCTATTCCAAAGGCTTCAAGGACCCGTACGGCTTTTTCCTGCCACTGAGGCTGGAGGAAACGTTCGCTCCTTGCAGTTCTGAGTATGGTTCCGCCTCTTTGGAGTATATCCCCCACAGAGCTCCATTCCATCTTTTCGATCTCTCCGTCAATGAGCCCTTCGTAGCCGTGTTTGATTCCATAAACTTCCATTTCCTTTGAAATAGCGGAACGTACCGCAGCTCTTATAGCCGCGTTCATGCCCGGAGCATCTCCTCCGCTTGTGAGTATACCTATCTTCTTCATCTCTGCTACCTCAACTTATTTTATAATTGCCTTCTCCGGCAAATTCTCTGATCCTGTTTATAAACTCTTCGGAAGGATCCACCCTCAGGCTGTCGTCGGCTTTAAAAGAGCTTCCCTTTGGATGGGCCTGGCTGGGAGGCATGTATATTATCACCTGATGGCCTCCTCTGTAAGCGGTGAGAATGCTCTTCAGATCTTCAAGAGCCCTGCCTTCATCTCCTGAAACCACTTCTTCCGTAAGCCTTATTTTCACAAGTCCTCCTGCCTGGGGTTTGGGGCCGCCGGCCTGTTTGTTTTCATAAGCTCGTTTTTCGTCAACTTCATTTCTCATGGCCTTTATCTGCTTAAGATCCACGATCCTGTCCGCAAGAAGCTTTGGAACCTCTCCTTCCTTGAAGTTGATGGTTCCCGTTATGGAGATCACGCTGTCCTCCTCGATTATGTCGTGGTATTTATCGAATACATTTGGAAAGACAACCACTTCCACGGTTCCCATAAGGTCTTCCAGATCCACAAAAGCCATCATTTTGTTGTTCTTTGTAACAAGATTCTTCTTGCCCGTCACTATTCCCGCCATGGTGGCCTGCATTCCGTCGTAGACAGCCGTATCGGATACTCCCGGGCCTTGTTCCATCTCTATTCCTTCCTCTTCATTATCAAGGACCGCGGCAAGCTGCCGGGAGTTGACGGACACCACTTTTTCGATGATATCCTGATAATTCTCAAGAGGATGGGAGGTTATATACACTCCAAGCATCTCTTTTTCCATGGCTATAAGCATTTCATCGTCGAAATTGCTTACATCGGGAAGTGTGCTCAGCCTGTTGGTTCCCTGCATCTCTCCCGCATTGGTCTGGAACAGGGACATCTGGCCCTCAAGGTTGTTCTTCGCCTGGGACTGAGCCGATTCCATAAGGGTCTCGTATATCACAAGGTGGGCTGCCCTGTTGGGGTCCAGCCTGTCCAGAGCACCGGCTCGTATAAGGGATTCCATTGCCTTTTTATTGACCTTCTTGATATCGATATTGTCGATAAGCTGGAATATGCTGTCCACCTTACCCTTTTCTTCCCTTGCGTCGATTATGGCCTCTATGGCGCCTCTTCCCAGATTCTTGATCCCAAGAAGGCCGAAGCGTATCTTGCCCTTTTTATCTTCATCGTAGACTACGGTGAACTTCTCGCTGCTTTCGTTCACGTCGGGAGGCAGCACCTCTATGCCCATCTCCCTGCAATTGTGTATGTAGTTGGCCATGGAGGAGGAATCTCCCATTACGCTGGTCATCAAAGCAGCCATGAATTCGATTGGATAGTGGGTCTTAAGGTACGCCGTTTCATAAGCCAGGATCGCATATGCCGCCGCATGGGACTTGTTGAATGCATACTCGGCAAAACTGATCATCTGATCGTATATCTGTTCAGCGGCTTCCCTCGGGACTCCATTTCTCACGCATCCGGGGATCTCAACGCTTCCATCGTCGGATACCAGTCCATTGATGAATATCTCCCGCTCCTCAAGCATGGCCTTTCGCTTCTTCTTGCTCATGGCTCTGCGGACTACATCTGATCTGCCGTAGGAGTATCCGCCCAGATCCCTTACGATCTGCATTACCTGCTCCTGGTATACCATGCATCCGTAGCTCACGTCCAGGATGGGCCTTAGAGCCTCATGCACATACTGCACATGGTCGGGATGCTGTTTGTTATCGATATATGTGGGGATTGATGCCATGGGGCCCGGTCTGTAAAGGGCGATTCCCGCTATTATATCCTCAATGCAGTCGGGATTGAGGTTCTTCATGAATGCGGTCATTCCGCCGCTCTCAAGCTGGAATATACCCATGGTATTTCCGGAAGCTATGGTTTCATAGACCTTTGGGTCGTCGTATTCCATGTTCCCAAAGTCAAGCTTTACCCCGTGATTCTTTTCTATCATCTCAAGGGCATCTCTGATTACAGTCAGATTCCTCAGGCCGAGAAAGTCCATTTTCAGAAGGCCCAGCTCCTCTATGGTGACATTGTTGAACTGGGTTGCAAGCCCCTTGTCCGTCAAATAGAGGGGAACATATTCATCGAGTTCCTTCTTTGAGATAACGACTCCCGCCGCATGGATGGAGGCGTGTCTTGGCATACCCTCAACGGCCCTTGCCATGTCGATTATCTCTCTTGCCTGCTCATCGTTGTTATACTTATCCTTCAGCTCGGGATTCAGCTCCAGGGCCTTGTCTATGGTCATGTCCTGTGCGAAAGGTATGGCCTTGGCAATGGCGTCCGCCTCCTGATAGCTTACGTTCATTACCCTGCTTACATCCCTGACGGCCTGCTTGGCCTTCATTGTCCCGAAGGTGATGATCTGGGAAACGTTGCCGGCGCCGTATTTTTCCGTAACGTAGTCTATGACTTCCCCACGGCGTTCGTAGCAGAAGTCTATGTCTATATCGGGCATGCTGACTCTCTCGGGATTTAAGAACCGTTCAAAGATCAACCCGTATTTGATGGGGTCAACGTCGGTTATCCTTAAGGTGTAGGCAACTATGCTTCCCGCGGCGGATCCCCTTCCCGGGCCGACCATGATGCCCTGCTTTTTGGCGTAGTTTATAAAATCCCAGACGATGAGGAAGTATTCCACAAAGCCCATGTTCTCTATGGTGGTAAGCTCGTAGTCCAGTCTCTGCTTAAGTTCCGGTCCCGGATCTCCGTATCTGTAAACAAGACCCTCATCACAGAGTTTTCTAAGATACTCCCTGTTGGACATTCCATCGGGAGATGTGAAGTTTGGAAGATGCTTTTCGTTGAATTTGAATTCCACATCGCATCGTTCTGCGATCCGGTGGGTGTTCTCAAGAGCCTGGGGAATATCTCCGAAGAGCTGCATCATCTCCTCTTCCGACTTAAGATAGAACTGGTCGTTTGCAAACCTCATTCTGTCCGGCTCGTCAAGAGTGCTCTGAGTCTGGATACACATGAGAACATCCTGGGCCGCAGCGTCCTCT
>CADBRY010000165.1 GCA_902797195.1 uncultured Eubacteriales bacterium | reverse complement strand
TATCCCGAGCGTTTTTCGGAAAACACAAACAATTATTTAAGCTGTGAGAAATGCACCGAAAAACTCTGCGTACATAAAAAACAGCTTCACACTCTATGGAAGGATGTATCCAGACTTGCCGTGGAAAAGCGCAAAAAACTGAGCCATGAATAGAGACGCAAACGAGATGAAAAAAACAATAATACCTGCCGCTGACGGGAAGAGAATAACCGAAGAATTTTGTGAGCTTGTAAGTGTTGACTCCGAGAGCCTTCAGGAAAAGCCCATAGCAGAAATCTTAAAAAGAAAGCTTGAAGAGCTGGGATGCAGTGTGATGGAAGACGACGCCGGAGAGAAAATCGGAGGAAGCAGCGGAAACATTTTTGCCCTCATGGAGGGTGAGGGAAGCCCGGTACTCTTTTCCGCTCACATGGATACGGTCTCTCCGGGCAAAGGCAAGGAAGCCCGCGTTATGGAAGACGGCAGGATCCTGGGAAACGGCGAGGCTGTCCTGGGAGCCGATGATGTGGCGGGCATAGTTGAGATCCTGGAAGGCATTCGGATCCTGAAGGAAAACAACATGATCCACAGGCCGGTGGAGATTCTCCTGACAGTCTCCGAGGAGAATTTCTGCAGAGGAGCCGGTGCTTTTGACTGTTCTAATATAAAGGCAACGGAGGCCTACGTCCTGGATCTTTCAGGGCCTGTCGGGAAGGCGGCCACCCGGGCGCCCACTTTGATATTGTTCAGAATAAAGGTCACGGGAAAAGCTGCCCATGCGGGCTTTGAACCGGAGAATGGAGTAAACGCCATAGAAGCAGTATCCAGGGCCATTTCCAAAATAGATCAGGGCAGAGTGGATGAAGAAACCACTTTCAATATAGGAAAAATAGAAGGTGGAAGCGTGACCAACATAGTTCCCGACCAGTGCAGGATAGTCGGAGAAGTAAGGAGCTACGATCATGAAAAAGCCGAGAGGATAGTTGAGGAAACTGAAAGGATATTTCGTCAGGAGGCCGAGGCTGTCGGAGCTTCGGTGGAGGTCAAAACCAATGTGCTGATCAGAGCCTACAGTGTGGATGAGGGCTCCAGAGTCTGCAAAGACTTCGTTGCCGCCCTTGACATGATAGATGAAGATCCGGATCCGTCGGAGGGATCTGTCTTCGTGTCCACCTTCGGAGGCAGCGACAACAACATCCTTAAGACCAGAGGAATAAACGGCATAGTCCTCTCCTGCGGGATGTACAATGTGCATTCAAAGGAGGAATACACAACCGTAGAAGATCTTGAAAAAGGGGCGCGTCTGGTGGCTGCCCTTTGCTGCCTTTGAGCACGCCCGGTGGCGATGAATGATGCGGGATCATTCCAGCCCGGGATAACCCAGCTGTCTTAAGGCTTCAAACAGCACGATGCTCGCAGAATTTGAAAGATTGAAAGACCGTAGACGGGTGCTGCGGCTCATGGGGATCCGGATGGTTTTGTCCGGATTTTTTTCTATCAGTTCCCGCGGCAGTCCGGCCGTCTCCCTTCCAAAGAGAATCATATCTTCGTCTTGGTACTCCACCTGAGAAAAGAGCTTGGCCCCCTTGGTGGTCGAAAGCCACATTCGTTTTCCGGCATACTTGTCCATAAACTCTTCAAGGCTTTCGTGGACCTCAACCTTGACATAAGGCCAGTAATCCAACCCGGCTCTTCGCAGGCTTTTCTCGTCAAGGCTGAATCCAAGAGGCTTGACCAGGTGAAGAACGCTGTCCGTTGCGGCAGCTGTCCTTGCGATGTTCCCCGTGTTAGGCGGTATCTCGGGATTTACAAGCACTATGTGAAGGGACACTATAACACCTCCCCGTCAAGAGTTGCCTCCAGGAGATCGTTGCCTTTGTAGACCAGTTTTAAGGAAAAGAAATCCCGCCGCTCTCCAAGGAGCTTAAGAAAAATACGATCTCCGGGCCACAGGTTGAGCTCGGATATTTCATCCACGGGAATCCATGCAAGGTCTCCCTCATCGCAGTCCGGAACAGGCCAGTCCCGGCTGTCGCCTGAGGAAAAAACAGCGCAGTCAGAGACAGGGACGTCCCCATCTCCAATGGCGAAATCTTCTGAGGTATACAGGCACATGTATTCTGTTTCATAGTTTTCCTGGATAAAGGTGATGATCCCGCGAAAACGCCAGCTCCTGAGTCTGTACCCGGTCTCTTCAAAGACCTCCCGTACAAGGCATTCGTCAGGGCTTTCTCCCTCCTGGAATTTACCGCCTACGCCGATCCATTTTCCTTCATTTATGTCGGCCGCTTTTTTCGTGCGGTGGAGCATGAGATAGTGGTTTTTATGCTCTATGTAACAAAGTGTGGTAATAATCATAGTGTAGTAATGATAATATGATAAAATGATTTACGCAATGAATATAGAAGCATTTAATATAATCCCAGTAGTAGAGAGGTAAGTGATGAGCGCGGATCGTGATGTAAAAGCAACAGTTGACCTTTGCGAAAATTTCCTGAATAAAACCATGGAACTGAATGACCTGCCGGGCCTGGTGATCGGACTGGCATTTGGAGACGAAGAGTGGGTTGGAGCATCGGGAGTGAGAGATGTGATCGACAGAGATCCACTTGAAAAGGATGATGTTTTTCACTGTGCCTCCGTCTCAAAACTGCTGACCTCAACAGCCATCATGCAGCTGTTTGAAGAGGGCGTAATTAATATAGAGGACAGGCTTTGCAATGTCCTGCCCGATCTTGAAATAGAGGATGAAAGATGGCGGGAGATAAGAGTGTGGCAGATGCTTTCCCACACTTCCGGCATCGGTGATGTGGATGATTATCACTGGGAAGAGGCGCTGACAGGGGAGACAGCCCTGAGGGATTATGTGTATTCGGAAGAGGTGAAGAAGCTGCCTTTGCTCTGGGCTCCGGGAGAAGGCGGTTTCAGATACAGCAACATCGCCTATGAGATGCTGGGCCATATCGTGGCGGAAAAAAGCGGTATATCCTATGAGGACTATGTGAAGGAGAACATCCTCGTTCCCGCGGGTATGATGGATTCCACAATGAAGACATACGAAAGGGTCGGCGGAATCGAAGGCGAAGCATGCCCCGATATAACCGACAGGATCCGTCGCCTGAACAGGGAGGCGACAGAGATCGGCGGAGTAGAAAATGAGTCCGCTGAAACCGGCGGGCCGAGTGCCCTGTGGAAGCCAATGGCCCTGCCTCATGAGAAGCTTGAGGACCGAAGCATAGCTCCCGTGAAGTTCTACCCATACAACAGGGCCCATGGACCAAGCTCAACTCTTACATCCACGGCATCAGATCTGCTTAAGCTGGGCCACTGGCATATGGCGGGCATAAGATGCGCGGAAACAGGGGCGGCGGATGATGCCGGGATGCCTCTGAAAAGGGATACGTACGGTCGGATCATAACCGAGTATGCAACCGTCCCCAACAACGGAGAGAAGATGGGGCTTGGCTGGTTCATGAGAAAAAAGGATGGACACACATTCTATGGTCATGAGGGTACCGACGATGGATTCAGGGCAAGCCTGTGGATATGCCCGGAACTTGAGACCACCATCGCCGTCATCTCCAATCTGTCGGGAGCACCCGTTAAAAAAATAAACAAACAGCTATTCGCTGAGCTGTATTGACATGGGCTGTTCACCGGGTATATAATCCCGGTGTAGAAAAAATTGAATCTGTTTCGGGGCGAGGTGGAAGTCCTCACCGGCGGTGATTGGCACGGCAGTGTCATAAGTCCGCGAGCTTCGGCTGAAAGGGTGTGAATCCCTTACCGACGGTCATAGTCCGGATGGAAGAAACAAAGCATAGTTATGCGTTGATCGTAAATAGCTTATTTACGCCCTGAGCTTGTGCTTGGGGCTTTTCTTTTTCAAGAAATGCTTTTACAGAGACAGATTCCGTTATTCGATCAGATAATGATGGAAGGAGAATCTAAAATGAATCAGAGTATCGAACAAAGACAACCAAAAATCACAACTGCAAGACTGGCAAAGATGGCCATGCTGGTAGCCATTTCCGTGGTCCTGGTGGCAATCATCCACTTCCCCATTTTCCCGGCGGTGGCATTCCTTGAATATGATCCGGCAGACATACCTATCCTTATCGGATCCTTTGCCTTTGGACCTTTGGCCGGCGTCCTGCTTACAGTGGTAACGGCCATTATACAGGGAGTTACGGTCAGCTCCGCCAGCGGACTCTACGGCATACTTATGCACGTAATAGCCACAAGCGCACTGGTGATTACAGCCGGCGTGATCTACAGAAAAAACAAGACTCGCAAAGGTGCCGTGATCGGTCTTCTCTGCGGTGTTATAGCCATGACCGTTGTTATGATGGGAGCTAACATGGTGATCACCCCCATATTCATGGGAGTGCCAAGAAATGTCGTATGGGGATTGATGCCTTTCATAGCTGCATTCAATGCCATCAAGGCGGGCATAAACAGCATAGTGACATTCCTGGTGTATAAGAGGATCTCCGCATTCCTGCACAGATAGGCGCGGGCTTTTCCACGGCCTCCGCGGGCGTTATTCTCCCCGGAGAAGCTGGAGAAAAGTCTCGAAGTAATCGATGGAGCTGTGCATGAATTCGTATAGAACGGGATTCTTGAATTCAAACTTACCGGTTATGAGAAGATGGGGCTTCAGAACACTTGAATGCAGCTTCTTCTCAAGAGCCTGAGCATCTTCCTCGCTGTATGCGGACAGAATGAGCTGGCCATTCACGGTGAGGAAGAGCAGACCGTTTACATCCGCGTTCAACTGAAAAATTCTTCGATCGACATGATCGTTATTCGGACGGTATGATAAAAACAGCCGTCCGTTTTCAGTTTCCGACATTGTCATATGGAATCCGATGGTGAACTCGTCAATATTGTTTTCGATCTCCTCCTCGGACAGAAGCAGATCGTAGACGGTAACGAACTCACTCCTCTTCATCACAAGAGCAGCTTCGGTGCTGCTGATGGGGGATGTGCCACGGCATTCGATGCCGATCACCTTAAGATCCTTTACGGTAAGGAGACTGATGATCTGCTCATAGTTCCCGTTCATCTCAACGATGGATTCGCACAGGTATTCTTTGCCTTCCCCTTCGGTGCCCGTTTTTTTATCGATAACATTTCGCCACATGGTTGCCTGAAAGTATCTGCCGTAGATCGCCGGGTCCACACTTGGCTTTTTACTTGAGGAAGAGGACAGATGTTTTTTGTCCGTCAGAAAGGCAACCCCTTCGGGATCGTTTCCAAAACACCGCATCAGGAAGAAGTTTATAAGTTGATAATCCGTTTTGACAGTGGGACATATGTGGGCCATCAATTCCATGGCCTCCCCGTCATCGGGAGTGTCTCCATCTGAGAAAATAAAATCGTAGTGTGCTTTTCCTTCAGGCAAAGGCAACTTATGGTCTTCGTTATACTTCTTCCAGATACTCATAAGACTGCGAAGCCGGATCTCATCCAGGTCGACTTTTTTTGCTCCAAGCCCGCCAATGATGCTCTGTTCAAGCCGCTCCACTTCATCGGGATCGCTTACCCTTATCTCGGAATAAGTCTCGATGCCCGACTCTTCGCAGTCGATGTAGAAAAACTGGTGCAGGTCGCCCCAGGTGACAGAGGAGGCGTTCGGTTGCCTTTCCACATCTTCGGCGAAATTGTCGATGTGCCAGTGGGCGTAAACGGCAAGGACTCCCATGAGCCTGGTATCCGTCACATAGGCGGAAATGAAGTGATGGTTTGAGTTTTCGATATTGAGCCGTTGTCCTCCGTCGAGAACCTTAAGGCCCGTATTGTTCATGTGAATTGTATTTTCTTTTTTCATATTGATAAACCTCGACATTCAGTATGGCAAGTATAACACAGTATATAAGACCCGGGCCATGTCCTGTTTTGATACCTTCGATTGTGCGAAAAACAGTTTTTATCAAAAAATCGCTCGTTGACCATGTTTTTTATGTGGGCTATAATCCTGTATATGCGGTTAATTACAGAATGCAAGGAGAATTAGGAATGAAGAGATTATTCACATCTGAATCCGTAACAGAAGGTCATCCCGATAAGATTTGTGACCAGATTTCCGATGCTATAGTTGATGCCATACTGAGTGAAGATCCCAACGGAAGGGTGGCGGCGGAGACCACGGTCAACACCGGGTATGCCATGGTTATGGGTGAGATAAGCACTGAATGCTATGTTGATATACCCAAACTGGCCCGTCAGGTGATTTGCGATATCGGATATGACAGAGCCAAGTACGGCTTTGATGGCACAACCTGTGCCATAATGACATCCATCGACGAACAATCGGCCGACATCGCCATGGGAGTCGATAAGGCTCTTGAATACAAAGACGACCACACAAAAGGAGAGAGCGGACTGCAGGAAGCCGGTGACGAAGGCAAGGCAAGTGGGGAAGGAAATGATGACTTCCTCGATGAGACGGGAGCCGGTGATCAGGGCATAATGTTTGGCTTTGCATGCAACGAGACGCCGGAGCTTATGCCAATGCCCATATCCCTTGCCCACAAGCTGGCCAGACGGCTTGCGGAGGTAAGAAAAAACGGGACCCTGGATTACCTCAGACCCGACGGAAAAACTCAGGTGACCGTCGAGTACGACGACAATGGAGTAAAGAGAATAGATACGATACTGATATCCACCCAGCATGATCCGTCGGTGGAGATCGACAGGATCAGAAAGGATCTGATCCAGCACGTGATCAATCCGGTGGTGGACAAGGATCTAATGGATGAGGAGACGGGCATACTTGTGAACCCGACAGGCAGATTTGTTATCGGTGGACCTCAGGGCGATTCAGGACTGACGGGAAGAAAGATAATCGTGGACACATACGGAGGGTATGCAAGACACGGAGGCGGAGCCTTCAGCGGAAAGGATCCCACCAAGGTGGACAGATCCGCAACCTATGCGGCAAGGTATGTTGCAAAGAACCTGGTGGCTGCAGGACTGGCAGACAAATGTGAGATACAGCTGGCCTATGCCATCGGCGTAGCCCATCCCGTATCCATTCTTGTCGATACATTCGGGACCGGCAGGTATGCCGACGAAAAACTGGCGGAGATAGTCGAGAAACACTTTGATTTAAGGCCCGCTGCCATAATCAGAGATCTGGATCTGAGAAAACCCATATACAGACAGGTGGCGGCCTACGGACACTTCGGAAGAACGGATATCGATGTGCCCTGGGAGAGGCTTGACAAAGTGGACGCTCTTAAGGGGGAACTATAAGGCGATCGCAAACAACTGCAGCAAACATATACGGGAGAGAAAAGAAAATGGGAATCAAGGTGGCTAAGTTTGGAGGGTCCTCCGTGGCGGACGCAATCCAGATTGGCAAAATAAAAGAGATAACTGAAAATGATAAGGATATCAAGTACGTAGTCGTGTCAGCGCCGGGAAAACGTTTCGACGAGGACACAAAAGTGACGGACCTGCTTTATCTTTGCCTTTCTCACAGAGATCACAAGCTGCCCTACGAACAGGTCTTCCAGGCCATATGCGAAAGATACATCCACATGGAGCAGGAACTTGGCATCGATGCGGGGATGGCCCGGGAGCTGGCTGAGATACAAAAGCAACTTGAGCAGGGGGCATCCACAGACTATGTGGTCAGCAGGGGAGAATACCTTAACGGCAAGATCATCGCAAAATATATGGGAATGGAATTCAAGGATCCTGCGGATTTCGTAAAGTTCAGCGATAAGGGAAAATTTCTTGAGGAAGAGACCAACGAGGAGATAGCTCGGGCTCTCAAAGACTGTGAAAAAGCAGTGATCCCCGGATTCTACGGTTCAAGGGAAGACGGCTCGATAAAGACATTTTCAAGAGGCGGCTCCGACATCACGGGATCCATCGTGGCAAGAGCGGTAGAGGCAGACGTTTATGAAAACTGGACGGATGTTTCGGGATTTCTGGTGGCAGATCCCAGGATCGTGGACAACCCCAGACCCATCAGCAGCATTTCCTACAAGGAACTTAGAGAGCTTGCTTACATGGGAGCTTCCGTTCTCCACGAAGAAGCAATCTATCCGGCAAGGGTGGCGGGGATACCCATCAATATAAGGAACACAAACAGGCCCGACGATCCGGGAACCATGATCACATCAGAACCCGCAGATCTTCCCGAAGGCCAGATAATCTCCGGCATTGCGGGGAGCAAGGACTTCACATCCATTACCATCTACAGCAGCCACATGATCGGGCAGAAGGGTTTCATCCGCAGGATGGCGGGGATACTTGAAGACAATGATGTGACCATCGAACATATTCCCAGCGGTATCGACACAGTTTCCGTCATAGTGAACAACAGCGTCATAGACGGCAAGCTCGACGACATACTGGACGAGTTTGAAAGGCAACTCAAGCCGGATTCCCTGGACGTTCAGACGGATCTTGCGCTTATAGCCACTGTAGGCGCCGGGATGGCATCCAGAAAGGGTACGTCAGCAAGACTCTTTACGGCTTTGGCTGAAGCGGACGTGAACATCAAGATGATAGACCAGGGTGCAAGTGAGATGAACATCATCGTAGGTGTCCGGAGTGACGACTTTGAAAAGGCAATAAGAGCCATATACAAAGCATTTGTGTCCTAGAGGCCATTGGAAAAACTTAATGAAAAAGGTAGAAATTGCCTTTGAACTAATATATAATGGAAAAGACTATAAATACTGCAACTTCACAGAAGGAAGAAGCTTGCAGGTTTGTGTCGTGCAAAAACAAGAGAAAGTTGCATTAAATTCAGAACCGAATATATAGCTGGGAGGATTTTTATGTTTTGTAAACATTGCGGAAGTCAGATCGCTGATGATGCTATTTTCTGCAGTAAATGCGGAACCAGACTCGTAGACGACGTGCCGCCGGCACCGCAGGTTCAGCAGCCGGAGGTGAATGTACCGCAGGTTCAGGCGCAGATAAGTGCAGAGCCGCAGGCAGTTGCTCAAGAGCAGACGGCGGCCGCTCCTGTTTCAGATGGTCAGGAAGTACCTGCAAAACCATTTCTTGAGGGAATGGAGTGGAATGTTTCCGAATATCCCGACAGCAACACAACAACTAAAACCGAAGACATCGACTTTGACTGGGGCATGGATTCTGTGGAGGTCCCCGAGCTTAGAGCGAGAACGGAGCAGCCTGTGGAACCGGTACAGGTCAGTATTCCCAAAACTCCTGAAGCGGAGACCGTATCCAGAGTCTTTGACAGGGTAGTGCCTGAGGAAGAAGCCAAGGCATCCATTCCCGTCAAGGAAGCTCTCGAGGCCGCCAATAAAGTAGAAGAGGTTGGCCAGTTCAATACATTCAACAGAAAAAACGCCGAGTTCCAGCAGCTTCTCGACAGAGAACACGATAAGTTAAGAGGCGCAGGGACTATAGGTGATGAGCAGGTAAGAGCCGATGAAGTTGCGGCTCAGAGATTTGAAGCAAGAAAAGAAGAAGTCACCATGGATGACTTCCTTCAGCAGGAAGGAGTCGTCAAGCTCTACGAACCCCAGGCTCTTGAAACCGACGTACTGGAAAGAATAGAAGCCCTTGAAAGAGAAAAGGCCCGCAAGGAAGCGGAAGAAGCCGCAAGGATAAAGGCTCTCGAAGAGGCCAGAGCGGAAGCACTGGCAAAGAAGAAGGCGGAAGAAGAACGAATCAACGCTGAG
This sequence comes from uncultured Eubacteriales bacterium, assembly GCA_902797195.1. Taxonomy (GTDB): domain Bacteria; phylum Bacillota; class Clostridia; order Peptostreptococcales; family Anaerovoracaceae; genus Lentihominibacter. The sequence goes on along the minus strand of CADBRY010000165.1, from coordinate 1,517 downwards.
ATCGAGGCCAGAGCTGCCGCAGAGGCTGAATTGCGTCAGGCGGAGGAGGCGGAGGCCCTGAGGCTGAAAGAAGAGGAAGCCAGACGGAAGGCTGCGGAGGATGCCGCAAGACTTGAAGCCATAGCACAGCGTCAGGCGGAAGAGGAAGCCCGCAGGCAGGAAGAACTGCGCCTGAGAGCAGCCGAGGAAGCAAGACTGAAGGCCGAAGCCGAAGCAAAGGCAAAGGCGGAAGAAGAGGCCAGAAGGGAAGCCGAGGCAAAGGCAAAAGCCGCCGCAGAGGAAGAGGCCAGATTAAAGGCCGAAGCCGAACTCAAAGCCGCTCAGGAGGCTGCAAGGATCAGAGCCCAGAGAGAGGCGGCCTTGGCTGCCAAAGAAGAGGCTGAATTCAAAGCGGCTCAGGCGAGAAAACAGCGTGAAGAAGAGATCGCCCGCCTGAAGAGAGAAGCCGATGAAAAGCAGAGAGCTCGCTCCGAGGAATCGGCGGTGGTAGAGGACGAAGTTCGCAAGGCACTGGAACAGACGGCGAAGATGCGTCAGGAAGAAGAGGATAAAATCAAGGCTGCCCTGGCAGGAATAAGAGGCGGCAGATTTTCCGATACCATTTCATCAACAGAGAAGGCGCTGCCGGAAGAAAAACCGCCGATCAGCGACACTATCCAGGGCAAGAGAGAACCCAAGGCACCTGCTCCTCCCCAGGAGCTTGACCTGGAGCCGGTGGAAACAGAGATCAAACCGGAACCAACAAAGGAATTCGCCACTCCCGAAGGAACTGTCTTAGCGGGAAGGGATGAGATAGAAGAAGCTCACAGACATACCAGATATAATATAGAAGGAATGGCAAAGGCCAGAGAGGATTTCTTTGCAGATCTGCCCGGAGGAGATCCTGAAGCGGAGAGAAAAGCCGAAGGACAGACAAAGGATTCTACCGACAGCATAGTATCCCCACTGACCAGAACAGTTGACAAGGAAGCCATCGCATCCGGACTTACATCCACAAAGAAGCTCACAAGAGAGAGTTTTGATGGATTGATCACGGAGGCGCCGGCAGAGGCTCCCGTGGAGATACCCGCTCCGGAAACTGAGGATATTCTTCAGGCGCAGGGCACTGCCGACACCGACGATCTGCTCAGCCAGTTCGTCAGCGTGATGGATACAGAGAGAATCGAGCAGGAAGCGGCTCCCGTAGCAGAGGAGATGCCTTCCGTGCAGCCTGTTGCAGAGGAGATGCCTTCCGTGCAGCCTATGACAGAGGATGTGGTCCGCGCACCGGAAGAAACACCTATTGAGGAAATCGCCCTGGTCACACCGGTAGAGGAAACTGTTCCGACGGAACAGCCGGCTCCCGAAATACAGCCTGTGGCTGAACAGATTTCCGAGATCCAGCCTGTGGCTGAACAGATTCCCGAGATACAGCCTGTGGCTGAACAGATCCCCGAAATACAGCCTGTGGCGGCAGAGCCGACAATTCCCACAGAGCCTGTTGCAGAGCCCGTATACGATCCCGCTCTGGAAGCTCT
>CADBRY010000164.1 GCA_902797195.1 uncultured Eubacteriales bacterium | reverse complement strand
GAGCTCAACTACATGCTGATGCAGAGCTACGACTTCATGGTCATGGCCAGAGACTTCGACGTGAAGCTCCAGTTCGGCGGCAACGACCAGTGGTCCAACATCATCGGAGGCGTGGACCTTACCAGAAAGAAGATCGGCAAGGACGTCTACGGCATGACCTTCTCCCTGCTCACCACATCGGAAGGGCAGAAGATGGGCAAGACCCAGAAGGGTGCCCTGTGGCTGGATGCGGACAAGACATCGCCCTTTGAGTTCTTCCAGTACTGGCGGAACGTGGCGGATGCCGACGTGAACAAATGCCTGAGGATGCTGACTTTCCTGCCCATGGATGAAGTGGAGAGGCTTTCGTCTCTCAAGGATCAGGAGATCAACAAGGCCAAGGAAATTCTGGCCTTCGAAGTGACCAAGCTGGTTCATGGGGAAGAAGAAGCCGCAAAGGCAATGGATGCGGCAAGAGCCGCTTTCGGAGGAGGATCCTCTGCAGGAGTGGAAAACCTGCCTGTGGTTGCCTTTGCAAAAGAGAAGCTTGACACCACCGACAAGGACGGAAACCCGGTACACGGGGTGGGCGTCGTGACCTTCATCAAGGAGCTTGGGCTGGTACCTTCCAACAGAGAGGGATTCATGACCATCGAGCAGGGCGGCCTCAAGATCGAAGGCGAGAAGATCGACGATAAGAAATTCACCATCGATGAGAGTACCTTCGCATCGGGAAAAGACGGCAAGATCCTGGTGGAAAAGGGCAAGAAGAAGAAAATCCTGGTGGAATTAAAATAGAGACATAAATTCGTGCTGCTTGAGAAGAATTGACATACTGGAGGAAATAATGAAAAAGTACATTGCAGAATTTATAGGAACATTTGTGTTGACTCTCTTCGGATGTGGCTCCGCAGCGTTGACGGGAGGAATCAACGGCGCGCTGGGAATACTGGGGATCTCAATGGCCTTTGGGCTGTCCATAGTTGCCATGGCCTACGCTATCGGCGACATTTCCGGATGTCATATCAACCCGGCGGTATCCCTCGGAGTGCTGATAGCGGGAAGGATGGACATTCGTGATTTCGTCGGCTACGTGGTCGCCCAGTTTATCGGCGGCATTGTTGCAGCGGCAACTCTGCTTATGATCGTGAACATGACGGCTATGCAGGTGGTCGATACGGGACTTGGCGCCAACGGTTACGGGATGGCATCCTACGTTGGACTTTCGGCGGCAGGAGCGCTGATCGTGGAGATCATACTTACCTTTGTATTCGTGCTGACCATACTAAGAGTTACGGCATCAAATAAGACGGCTCACATTGCCGGCCTTGTGATCGGCCTTACTCTGGCTTTCGTGCATATACTTGGCATTGCCCTCACCGGAACTTCCGTGAACCCGGCAAGGAGCCTTGGACCCGCCCTCTTCACCGGAGGCGAGGCGCTGGCTCAGGTTTGGGTCTTCATCCTGGCACCGCTGATCGGCGCAGCCATCGCAGCTGTGGTCTACAAAGTGTTCTACGGCTATGTCTGGGATGAGGCCGGCGACGAAGAGGAGGCGGATCAGGCGATCCAGACGGATCAGGCGGCTCAGGCGATCCAGGCCGATCAGGCTGAGTAACCGGGGGAGCCGGAAACAAAACTTAGTTGAATTTTTATAGGAGGTATCATTATGGCTTATTGCAAACAGTGCGGACAGCAGATCGATGACAATGCGGTAGTATGCCCTAATTGTGGAGCGGCGCTGCAAGAGAACCAGCAGGTCACACCGGCGGTTGTTGACAACGGAGGTTTTGGATGGGGTATTCTTGGATTCCTGTTTCCCATAGTAGGGTTGATTCTATTCCTTGTATGGAAGAACACCAAGCCTAACACAGGAAAAGCAGCGGGAAAAGGAGCTTTGATAAGCGTTATCATCAGTGTGGTTATGTCCATAATCAGGATGGTGATCGGGGCCGTCGGTTCTATGTAATAGGTAGCTGGGCGGCAAAAAACCCTTTGACACTGGGTGGTATACAGTGTAGAATAACTCCGTGTCGCGTTGCGGCACGGATTTTTCGTGGAAGCAGGGAAGCCGGCAGCGACCACGCAAGCAGTAGCTGGATGTCGACCAGAGTCCTTCGGAAAGGAACTGGCGTTATGGCGGAATCAACCTGAGGGCGGATTCCGGGTAACCGTTGCCTTTGCAGAGGACTCCAGTAGACAGGGCCGAAAACGGACGGCAGGGTAATCCCCGAGGGCGCGAACCCGCAGCTCACAGAAGGGGCGTGAACCCGACCGAACCCAGTAGGCAGAAAGGAAAGAGAGATGAGTTCATTCGTAGCAAAGCCTCATGAAGTCGAACGCAAATGGTATGTGGTCGATGCTGAGGGAAAGAACCTGGGAAGAATGGCATCGCAGATCGCAGCCATCCTCAGAGGAAAGAACAAGCCGATCTACACACCTCACGTGGATTGCGGAGATTATGTCATCGTGATCAATGCGGAGAAGGTTGAGGTCACAGGAAAAAAGAGAGAAGAGAAGATCTACAAGCACCATTCCGGATATCCAGGTGGGCTTAAGGAGACGACCTTTGAGAAACTGATGGACAAGCATCCCACGGAAGCAGTCCGCCACGCAGTCAAGGGTATGATGCCCAACGGCAGACTTGGCAGACAGATGTACAAGAAGCTGAAGGTTTATGCAGGCCCCGAGCACAAGCATGAGGCTCAGAAACCGGAACCGCTGGACATTTAAGAAGGGAGGATTTGAATCATGGCAAAGACACAGTATTACGGAACAGGAAGAAGAAAATCATCCGTTGCCAGAGTCAGACTCATCCCCGGCAGCGGAAACATCACGATCAACAAGAAGCCTCTGGACGAATACCTGGCAATGGATATCGTCAAGAGAGAGGTAACAAGACCTTTTGAGATCGCAGGATGTCAGGGCAAGTACGATGTTATCGCTACCGTTCACGGCGGCGGATTCACCGGACAGGCCGGAGCACTGAGACACGGGATCTCCCGTGCACTCTGCGAAGCTG
>CADBRY010000163.1 GCA_902797195.1 uncultured Eubacteriales bacterium | reverse complement strand
TAAGTTTGCAAACTTTCTTTTGAGCAGAGGAATCAAAAAGGGAGACAAGATAGGCATTCTGATGATGAACTGCCTGGACTGGCTGCCTGTCTACTTTGGGATACTGAAGACCGGTGCTCTGGCAGTGCCGCTCAATTTCAGATACACATCCGACGAAATAAAATACTGTTTGAAAAAAGCGGACTGCAAGGGACTGGTTTTCGGCTCCGAGTTTACCGGCCGAGTTGAGGCGGTCTGCGACCGCATACCTGATGTCAGCCTGCTCCTTTATGTGGGTGAGGACTGCCCGGTATTTGCGGAAAGCTACGATCAGTATATCGAATACTGTTCTCAGAGCGACCCGAATATCCCACTCAGCGACGATGATTACGGAGCTATATATTTTTCATCGGGAACCACAGGATTCCCGAAGGCGATCCTGCATAAACACAGGAGCCTTTCCCATTCGGCCAAATGCGAGCAGAAACATCACGGACAGAGCAGAGACGACTGCTTCCTTTGCATACCGCCACTCTATCATACGGGAGCCAAGATGCACTGGTTCGGAAGCCTTGAAGCGGGTAGCCGCGCCGTCATCCTGAAGGGCACAAAACCCGAGTTCATACTCAAGGCGGCATCTGAGGAGCACTGCACCATCGTCTGGCTTCTGGTTCCCTGGGCTCAGGACATACTGGATGCCATCGAAAGAGGATCCGTTGACCTTTCCGAGTACCACCTGGATCAGTGGAGGCTGATGCACATTGGAGCCCAGCCGGTTCCCCCAAGTCTCATCAGAAGATGGAAGAAGATATTCCCCAATCACGATTACGACACCAACTACGGTCTCAGCGAATCCATCGGACCTGGCTGCGTCCACCTGGGGATCGAAAACATCCACAAGGTGGGAGCCATAGGCAAAGCCGGCTACGGATGGGAAGCCAAGATCATGGGTGATGACGGCCTGGCCATTACCATAGCGGATAAGGTGGGCGAGCTTGTGGTCAAAGGCCCGGGGGTCATGACCTGTTACTACAACGATGAGGAAGCAACGGAAGAGGTGCTTAAGAACGGTTGGCTTTACACCGGAGACATGGCCGAAATGGACGAAGACGGATTCATTTATCTGGTGGACAGAAAGAAGGACGTCATCATCTCGGGAGGTGAGAACATCTACCCAGTGCAGATCGAGGACTTCCTGAGAAAGCACGAAGACATAAAGGACGCGGCGGTCATTGGTCTGCCCGACGACAGACTGGGTGAGATCGCGGCGGCGATCATAGAGCTCAAACCGGGAAGGGAGACCTACGAAGAAGAGATAGAAGATTTCTGCCTGGAACTTCCCAGGTACAAGAGACCGAGAAAAATAATCTTTGCGGACGTGCCGAGAAACCCCACGGGCAAGATCGAGAAGCCCCTTTTGAGAAGGAAGTATGCGGCCGAGGGTCTCGTGGCCAGAGAGATCGAGAAGAAGTAAAGGCAACGGATAACTGATAAAGGTAGATTTATGAAACTTATTTCCTGGAATGTCAACGGAATACGGGCGGCGATGAACAAAGGCTTCCTTGACTTTGCAAGAGAAGAATCCCCTGACATGCTTTGCGTGCAGGAGACCAAGATGCAGGAGGGACAGGCCGAAGTGCCCCTCGAAGGATACCACCAGTACTGGTGCTCTGCCGACAAGAAGGGCTATTCGGGAACGGCCCTCTTCACCAAAGAGGAGCCCATCTCCGTGACCTACGGGATCGGCATCGACGAACACGACCACGAGGGAAGAGTGATCACGGCGGAATACGACGATTTCTATCTGGTAAACGTGTACGTTCCCAATTCCCAGAACGAGCTTAAGAGACTGGACTATCGGATGAAGTGGGAGGACGACTTCAGAGCTTACCTCAAAAAACTGGAAGAGAAAAAACCGGTCATCACCTGCGGCGATTTCAACGTGGCTCACAAAGAGATCGACCTGAAGAATCCCAAGACAAATCGTAAGAACGCCGGATTCACCGACGAGGAGAGGTCCAAGATGAGCCAGCTCCAGGATTCGGGATTCATCGACACGTGGAGATTTTTCAACCCGGATCTTGAGGGAGTCTATTCCTGGTGGAGCTACAGGTTCAATGCCAGAAAGAACAATTCAGGGTGGCGCATTGACTATTTTCTCGTTTCCAAGGACCTTGAGGACCGCCTTGGAGATGCGGAGATCCTGACGGAAATCTACGGCAGCGATCACTGCCCAGTGACGCTGACGATCAGGGACTGAATTTGGCAGGACGATTCAAAGGGTGAGTGACGCATGAGATTCAGTGTAAAGGCAACGGACCTGCTGGGCAGCAGAAACAATACATGGACTTTGATCGGAATCCTCGTTATGGGGATTCTTGTTCTAGGAGTGGGACTGGGTATACTGTGGTACTATACCACCAATTCCTATATGGCCATGGCGGGAGATGAGAACATGACCATCGGCCTTAACGGTTACTATGAAGATCCGGGAGTCGAGGCCAGGATCAGCGGGAAAAACGTTACGGACAAAGTCCGGGTGGACTCAAATCTCGACACATCCACTCCCGGGACCTACGAGATAAAATACATCGCAGGCAATTTCCAGGCGGTGAGGACTGTTGAAGTCATGGATGAAATGTCCCCGAAACTCGAACTGAAAGGGGACAGAGTATACATGGATCTGGGTGAAGAATACGAAGAGCCGGGCTACAGCGCAGAGGACGAAAATGGCAAGGATCTGACGGACCGGGTCAAGGTTGAAGGCCTTGACGAAAACAGGGCCGGGGCTCAGGAGATCACTTACACCGTGACCGACGATGAGGGGAAAAGCACCAGGCTCACGCGAAAGCTCAACATAAGAAGAAACAAAGAATGGGAAAGCGGAGGCATCGCAATCTGCATGTACCACTATGTATATGACGAAGAAGATCCTCCCGATGACCTGAACAGAAGATACGGAAACTACATAAGTCTCCAGGCCCTTCAGGAAGAGGTGGACTGGCTGAAGTCCGAGGACTATTACTTCCCCACATGGGAGGAAGTGAGGGACTATGTGGACGGCAAACTCATACTCCCCGACAAGAGCATAGTGCTCACCTTTGACGACGGAGAAAAGAAGACCCTGAAAAAACTGTTGCCTTTCGCCGAGGAAAACCGGATCCCCATCACATCTTTTCTGATCACATCAAAGGACGGAGAAGACAAGGTGAAGGAGTATGTCAGCGAATATCTGATCTTCGAATCCCACACCCACGACATGCACAGAGGCGGGGGAGTGAAGGGACACAGAGGAATATTCCCGGTGATAATGGAAGAGGAGGGAATGGCTGACCTGAAAACGTCCATAGAAATATGCGGAAGCCAGGATGCCTTTGCCTATCCTTACGGAGACTACAACGACAGCAGCAGGAACATGCTGGACAGAGCAGGTTTTCTGTGCGCTGTGACCACCATGCCGGGAAGAGTGTATCCCGGAGACGATCCGTTGCTTTTGAACAGGCAGCGCATGAGCCTTGGCCAGAGCCTTGAGACTTTTCAGACAAAGGTAGCACCACCGGAGAGAAAGGTGGTACAATGAGCCCATGGTTAAATTCGGAAACAGCTGGGACAGCATACTGGATGGAGAGTTTGAAAAGGAATATTACCTGGAGCTGAGGGAGTTCCTCAAGAGGGAGTATTCCAGCCGGATCATATATCCGGACATGTACGATATTTTCCACGCCATGCAGAAGACGGCCTATGAAGATGTGAAGGCGGTCATACTTGGGCAGGATCCCTACCACGAACCGGGGCAGGCTCACGGGCTTTGCTTCTCGGTGCAGAAGGGTGTGAAGCCCCCGCCCTCTCTTGTGAATATTTTCAGAGAGCTCCATGAAGAAACCGGCGCAGCCATACCTTCTCACGGATGCCTGGAGAGCTGGGCGGAGCAGGGAGTGCTTCTTCTGAATACGGTGCTTACGGTGCGGGCTCACCAGGCCAATTCCCACAGGAACAAAGGGTGGGAAATATTCACCGACCGGGTGATCAGCCTGCTGAACCAAAGGGAAAAACCCATGGTCTTCATACTTTGGGGAAATCCCGCAAAGGCAAAGGCGGCCCTGATAACAGAGCAACGACATAAGATAATAACCGGTGCCCATCCAAGTCCTCTGGCAGCTCATAAGGGCTTTTGGGGAGGAGGATATTTTACGGGAACCAACAGATTCCTTGTAGATACGGGACAGGAACCTATAGACTGGGAGATAAAGGATGAGTGAAGAGAAAATAGTTAATATAGCAGTTATAGCACACGTAGATGCGGGCAAGTCCACCCTGGTGGATGCCTTCCTGAATCAGAGCGGAGTTTTCAGAGAGAATCAGCAGGTGATCGACTGCGTGATGGACAGCGACGATATCGAAAGGGAGAGGGGCATAACCATCTACTCCAAGAACTGTTCCGTGATGCACGGGGACACAAAGATCAACATAGTGGACACTCCGGGACACGCGGACTTTTCGTCTGAGGTGGAGCGTATCATCAAGACCGTGGACACGGTTATACTTCTGGTGGATTCAAGTGAGGGACCCATGCCCCAGACCAGATTCGTACTCAAGAAATCTCTGGAGCAGGGGATAGTCCCCATCCTTCTGATCAACCAGATCGACAAACAGGATTCGCGCATCGAGGAGGTCGTGGACGAAGTTTACGAGCTCTTCATGGATCTTGACGCCAACGACGATCAGTTGGACTTTCCAATACTCTACGGGATCGCCCGTCAGGGAATCGTAGTGAGAGACCCTTCGGAAGTG
>CADBRY010000162.1 GCA_902797195.1 uncultured Eubacteriales bacterium | reverse complement strand
CCGTCGAAACCAGTGCATCCCCGTATTGACCGCGTGCCCGAAGGGCAAAGCGGTATTTGTCAATGTGATCTTAGAGCTTTTCTTCCCCTATGGACTCAGCTTTTTCTCTGAACTCCTCCCGGGTTTCTTCGATCATATTCTCCATGTTCTGGATCTCTTCGTAGCTGTCCCTGATCTGTTCGCAAAGCTCCGTAATGGTAGGATCGTCTATCTTGCCCTCTTTAAAGAGCTTGTAGCAATAATCTCCAATGTCCTTCTTTGCTATGCCGATATCCGAACGGGCGGAACTGATGCGGCTCTTCAATTTGCTGACTTCCTTAAGCTCCTCAGCCTTGTTCCCTGCCCTGGTGGCAGCATTGCTGGCCGTCTTTCCCAGTTTGGACAAAAATTCCTGCATTTTCTCCTGCATATTTTCCTCCATTCAATCCGATTTTATCTATTCCTGCGAACCGCCTGCTGCATCCTGCGATCCGCGTCTCTTTTGGCAATATCGTGGCGTTTATCGTATTCTTTCTTGCCTCGGGCCACAGCCAATTCAACCTTGGCCCTGCCTCTGTCATTAATGTACATCCGCAAAGGCACCAAAGTCAAGCCCTTTAGGGTTGTATAGCCTATGAGCTTGCGGATCTCCCGTTTATGCAAAAGCAACTTCCTCGGTCTTACCGGCTCCACGTTGAATCTGTTGCCCTGCTCATAAGGGCTTATGTTCATACCGTAAATAATTACCTCTTCGCCTTCGACCTTGGCATAGCTTTCTTTAAGACTGACCCGTCCCTGACGCACCGATTTGATCTCGGTTCCCGTCAGCGCGATCCCTGCCTCATAAGTTTCCTCTATGAAAAAATCGTGTCTTGCTTTTTTGTTGCTCGCTACCAGTTTCATCCCTAACCCGATTATCCCTAAAGTCTCGTTATCTTGTCGAATGGATAAAGCCTTACTATTGCCTTTCCAACCACTACATCCTCATCTACCAGACCGACGCTTTCGGAACGGCTGTCCAGACTTACGGCCCGGTTGTCGCCCATGAGGAACAATTCGTTCTCGCCGACCTTGACGTTGTCTATGTCCATGCCCTCGTTGTCTTCAGTCTTCTGGCCGTGCACATAGGGTTCGTCCAGAACCTCCCCGTTGCGGTAGACATTGCCGTCCTCTATTGTGATGGTGTCGCCCTCAACGCCGATGACTCTCTTGATCAGCAGCTTCTTGCCGGTGCCGTCCTCGTTGTCCATTTTGGATTCGAATACGATGATGTCCCCGTATCCCGGATGATCCTTTCTGATGTAGGCCATCTTGTTGATGATCAGGTAGTCGTTGCCGTAGAGCGTCGGCTCCATGGATTTCTCCTTCACGATGGTCGGCTTGATCACCAGGGTTATTGCAAAGACAATCACCAGCGCTATTATTACGTCTTTTATAAATTCCTTCATTATGTGTCTCCGTATGTCTCCTTTATTTTACACGTCCAAATTCCGAAAGCGGCCAGATTCTGAGGAGCACATTGCCTTTGATTTCCCTCATATCGACGAGGCCCAGCTTCGGGTTGCGACTGTCCAGTTTCTCCTTGCGGTTATCGCAGAGCAGGAATATTTCGTTCCCTTCCAAAGTCACGTCCACTTCTCCCGCCGCTCCGCGGATCCCTCCGGGAGCCACGTATTCCTCGTCGTTTACAAAGACAACGCCGTCTTTGATCACAACATGGTCACCGTCGGTCCCGACAACACGCCCTATTACATTATCATCTGCAACCTCCAAAGACAAGGGTTTCTTGAGTATTACCAGCTTGTCCCGCTCGGGTACTTTTCGCTTTATGGAGTATGATGATTTGCTTGTGATCAGAAGCTGACCGTCTTTTATGGTGGGGCTCATGGCATTTCCTTCGTATACTTCAGGCGCTACCACGAGAAACATCACGATGGCCAGTGCCGCCGCGACTCCATATGGTGATCTTCTTCTCCTCACTGGAGGTTCCATTGCTTACCTGCTTTCTTTCCTGCTGCCGACATTCTTCGAGTCTCGGCGCCGCCGGCTTCACCTGCCCGTTACTGTCCGCTGAGAAGTTTGTCCTCCGCACTTTTGTATGCCGGGGGCAGCTCCGCTTCAATTATCTTCCCTTTGAGTCCGCCCAGGGTGTCGTACTCGTCCACATCGATGTCCCCGCTGAACTCAAGCTTCCATGCGTGCAGCAGCTGAGTTCCGATGCCGAGTTCCTTCAGATTGCGATTGACCCTGGCGTCGCCATACTTGGGATCACCTGCCAGGGGATGTCCGATATGAGCCATATGCACGCGGATCTGATGGGTCCGGCCTGTGATCAGCTCCACCTCAGCGGAAGTGAACCTGCTTCCCGCCCGGATCGGCATTACCTTCGTCCGTGATTCCCGTGCCTTTTCGTCCTCCGTCCCAACGGAGACCATGTTCCGCTGGCTGTCCTTTGTAAGGGCTTCGTCTACCAGCTGTTCATTTTCAAGTACGCCGCACAGGATGGTTCTGTAAAGTTTCTTGACGTAATCCTTTCTTCGAAGCAGCTCCGCCATCTGGCGAAGGGCTTTGGCGTTCTTGCCAAATATTACCAGCCCGCTTGTGTTTCTGTCAAGTCTGTTGACAGGCGAAGGATGAAAGGTCCTTTCTCTGGCCGGATCGTATTCTCCCTTTTGCTGCAGATATCCGCAGACCTGATTGGTCAGAGTGTTGCTCTTTTCCTTTGAGTCTCCATGGGTCAGCAGCCCTGTGGGTTTGACGGCGATCAAAAAATTTTCATCTTCATAGGCGATCTTGAACCGGCGTTTTGACGCCTTGGGCTTAGTTGCCTTTGCATAATCCTCGATCACTTCTTCCGACATATAGAAAGTCAACTCATCTCCGGCTCTGAGCATCTGATCTTCTTTGCCTCGTTTGCCGTTTACTTTGAGATCCTTTCGTATGATCCGGTATATCGCGCTCAAAGGCGCCCGCCTGAGATACTTCCTCAGGAAGCGGTCCAGCCTCTGCCCCGCGTCGTTTTCTTCCACTACCAGCCTGTACATTTCCTCACTCTCTCGGATTCTGCTACCCTATAATATTACCACACAGGCGCCCTT
>CADBRY010000161.1 GCA_902797195.1 uncultured Eubacteriales bacterium | reverse complement strand
TCTCTTTTTTCTTACAGCTTTTTTTACTGCTTTAGCCATTCCAATCTACCTCCTTTACTCGCCTTTTTTCTTTCTGCCAACGGTTTTCTTAGGACCTTTTCTTGTCCTTGCATTCGTCTTGGTCTTCTGTCCTCTTACAGGCAGACCTCTACGATGACGGATACCTCTGTAGCATCCGATCTCCATGAGACGCTTGATGTTCATGTTAACGTCTCTTCTCAGGTCACCTTCTACCATGTAGTCGGATTCTATGACCCTACGGATCTTTCCTGCTTCTTCTTCTGTCAGGTCCTTCACTCTGGTTGAAGGATCAATCCCGGTCTTTTCCAGGATCTCTCTTGAAGTCGACCAACCTATTCCGTAGATGTAGGTCAGTCCGGCTTCGATTCGTTTTTCATTTGGTAAATCTACACCGGCTATTCGAGCCATCTTTTCCTCCTGTTCCCATCTTCCGTCACGTGTCTTGCCTTACCAACAGCAAGTCGTAATATAAACGGGATGTTCTTAAAATAGTTGTGATTTATGTAAAGGCAACGTATCGCCTTTTAAACTATGCTGCGTTTGTCACTGTTTTGGACATGTTTCAGCGTCGTTGGTCGTTGGGACATGTTTCAGCCCTGTTTCTGCTTGTGCTTGGGATTTTCGCAGATAACCATGACTTTTCCTTTTCTCTTGATTACCTTGCATTTCTCGCACATCGGTTTTACTGATGCTCTTACTTTCATTTCTTAAACCTCCGTTCTGTTACGCAAGTCGCCTTACTATGCCCTGCCTCGCCAGGTTATTCTTCCCCTTGTCAGATCGTATGGGGACAGCTCCACCTTGACCTTGTCGCCGGGAATGATCCTGATATAATTCGTACGTATCTTTCCGGATACATGTGCCAGGACCTGATGCCCGGTCTCCAGCTCAACGATGAACATCGCATTAGGCTGGGCTTCTACTACGGTACCTTCCGCTTCGATTACGTCTTTTTTTGCCATTGATCCTTACCTCTCATTCCACCAGAGTAAGCAGCTGCGGCTCACCATCTGTAATAACCACTGTATTTTCATAGTGCGCTGACAGTTTCCCGTCTCGCGTCACGACTGTCCAGTCGTTTTCCAGCGTGCGGACATCATATGCCCCTTCGCATATCATGGGTTCGATCGCAAACACCATACCCTTCGCAAGCCTTGGTCCCCGGCCTGCCTTTCCGAAATTCGGTATCTGTGGATCCTCGTGCATGTTCTGGCCGACGCCATGACCCACAAAATCCCGAATGACCGAGAATCCTTCTCCTTCGGCCTTTTCCTGTATGGCATGTGATATATCCGACAACCGATATCCCACTTTGCAGTACTCTATCCCGGTAAAAAAGCTTTCTCTCGTCACATCGATGAGTCTCTGTGCTTCCTCGCTTATCTTACCAACGGGATAGGTTCTGGCCGCATCACTTACATAACCTTTGTAGGTTGAGCCCACGTCCACGCTGACGATGTCCCCCTCCTTCAGTATTCTGTTTTTATCGGGAATACCGTGAACTACTTCGTCATTTATGGATACGCATGCGCTGGCGGGGAATCCTCCGTAACCCAGAAATGTTGGAACCATTCCATTATTTCTGATGGTGGACTCCACAAACTCGTTTATATCGGCTGTGGAGATCCCGGGCCGGACTATATTCTCAAGCTCTTTGAGAATATATCCCGTTACTTTGCCCGATTCGCGCATAAGCTCAATTTCCTGGTCGGATTTGATAATGATCATTGTTATTCACCAACGATCTCAGTGATATTAGCAAACAGATTCTCAAGTCCTACCGTTCCATCCAAGTGATGGATGTTTCCTGCCTTCTCATAGTAGTCGATCAGAGGCTTTGTTTCCTTGTTGTAGACCTCTATTCTGTTCGCTGCCGTTTCTTCGTTGTCATCAGCTCTCTGTACCAGCTCATCGCCGCACACATCACAGATGCCTTCCTTCTTTGGAGGGATGTTGACAATATGGAATGAAGCTCCGCACTTCTTGCACACTCTTCTTCCCGTAAGACGTCTCATAAGCTCGTCTCTGTCAACATCTATATCCAGTACATGATCGATCTTTGCACCCTTGGCCTCAAGGAACTTATCAAGTTCTTCTGCCTGAAAAACTGTTCTTGGGAATCCGTCCAGCAGGAAACCGTCCTTGCAGTCATCCTTGTTGAGGCGGTCTGTTGCGATCTCCACAACAAGCTCGTCCGGAACAAGCTGTCCCTTATTCATGTACTCCTGAGCTCTCTTGCCCAGTTCCGTCCCATTCTTGATATTCTCTCTAAAAATATCTCCTGTTGAAATGTGAGGAATGTTGTACTTTTCGATTATCTTGGCAGCCTGCGTGCCTTTTCCCGCTCCCGGGGGGCCAAGCAAAATAAGATTCATGTTGTGCCTCCTATTAATCATTTACTTCAGGAATCCTGAATAGTTTCTCATTACCATCTGATTCTCAAGCTGCTTCATGGTGTCAAGTGCAACACCTACAGCGATCAGAAGTGATGTTCCTCCAAAGTGGAAATTCAATCCTCCAAGCTGGCTGACTATGGTTGGAAGTATTGCGACCGCTGCAAGGAATACAGCACCTACAAAGGTTATTCTGGTCATAACTCTGTTCAAATACTCCACCGTTGCCTTTCCGGGTCTGATTCCCGGAATAAAGCCTCCGTTGGCTTTCATATTCTGAGCTACTTCAACGGGATTAAATGTTACCGATGTGTAGAAGTAGGTGAAGAATATGATCAGCAC
>CADBRY010000160.1 GCA_902797195.1 uncultured Eubacteriales bacterium | reverse complement strand
TCTTGATGTCCTCGTGATCCTTGTTCCACGCTTCGGCTTCCGCCTTCTTTTCATCATATATGGGCTTGAGCTTGTCCATCATCTCCTCCATGGGATAGTGGAGATAAGGAAGCTGATTGATATTTGTTTCATCAGGTGTTCTGGCGATATTTCTGTAGCGGAATTCGAATGGATCGATACCGGCTTTTTCTGCCAGCATATCCACGATCGCCTCCGATGCAGTGTACGCCTGAGGTGCACCATAGCCGCGGTAGGCTGTTGTCCATACGTGGTTTGTGACAGCCGCACGGTTGATTCCCACAGCGTTCGGCATGTAGTAGGGATAGAACATGAAACGTGCGAACTTGGTCAGCTTGTCATCACCAAAGTCGGTGAAGCAGCCTGCATCCAGTCCGCCGTCCCACTCGCCGGCGATAAATTTGCCGTTTTCATCACAGGCCACTCTGGCATTCCAGAAGGAAGGTGAACGCTTGCCTGTTACTGCCATGAACTGAGCATAGTCCATGGAGAGGGAACAGGGCATCTTGGTAATCATCGTAGCGTACGCGCATAGGGTCCAGTTGTGAGCGTTCATTGCCCAGCCGAAGCTTCCGCCTGTGGGATTCTCTATGAGTCTCAGATCGTCCGCCTCTAATCCCAGTGCGTTTGCCATCTCGTCTCTGTCCCAATAAAGGGTCTGTGTCTTACAGTGGACGCAGAGCTTATCGTCTTCGTCATAATATGTCTGCGCTACGTCGCCTTCTATGGACATGTGAGGCTCTCTGGATGAATAGAAGGATCCTTCAACGGAGTAGGGAGCCTTGTCTATCATTTCAGCAACGTGTTCATGATCTCCCTTGAGAACGGGGAGGTGTGAATATATGTTGGATCCGTATGTCTTGGGCATCCAGTCGTAGAGTGGTTTTGCATCCGGCTTGACCGCATCAAGATAGTTCATGTATTCATCAAGCTGTTCTATTTCCACCTTGACCGTATCCGCAGCAGCCTTTGCATGTGCTCTGGTATCTGCCACAACAAGTGCCACAACATCTCCGTACCAGATGATCTCGTCCTCAGCCAGAACGTGATGGTTTTCCTGGAGCTCAAGAGTTCTCTCCGAGAAACCGAAGGCCATGAAGTGGTTTTTGCATCCTATTGCCTTTACATCCGCAGCCGTAATGACCTTGACTACGCCGGGCATTTTTTCTGCCTCGCTGTAATCGATCTTCTTGATCTTGGCGTGGCTTGTGATCCTTGGCATGACCATTTCCACCTTGAGAGTTTCTGCGGGCATGTGGAGTTCCACATCATCGCCGAAGTCGGTGACACCGCAGGCTTTTGGAAGCGCGTTCGGTCTTTCCAGAGGTTTGCCGTAGAAGTTTCCGATATCCTTCTTCCAATCGTACCTGAAGTCTTCAACGGTCTTTTCGCCTCTCATGATAGCGGCAGCAGCCATGACCGCATCCACAATCTGTTTGTAACCGGTACATCTGCAGACGTTTCTGTGCTTCTGGAACCAGTCTCTGACATCTTCTCTGGAGGGGTTCGGATTATCCAAAAGCAACTGATACGCGGATACGATAAATCCGGGAACGCAGAAACCGCACTGTACTGCGCCCAATGCTACCCACATGGACTGAAGAGGGTGGGGGTAGTTTACGCTGCCGATTCCCTCAATAGTTGTGATTTTGCTGTATTCCTCGACCTTGTCTATTTTTTTTGTGCAGGAACGCACCACTTTGCCATCTACGATGACTGAGCAGGCTCCGCAGGCACCCATTCCACATCCCACCTTTGTACCGGTAAGACCCAGACGGCGGACGACGTCAGCCAGGGTGTCCTTGGCAGGGTCACATATAAACATGCGGTCCGCGCCGTTAATGTTTAGTGTCATCTTTTTTAGATTCATCTTTCCCTCCGTTCTTACTTTCGCTGATGTAACTTTTGGCAAGCTGAGAGAATAACAGTGTGTTTCTCAGCAAAAAAGTACCATATATATGTATAATTTTAGCAGGGATTTTCTTTTACAGTCAAGGGAGTGCAGGTCTTAAGAGTAACTAGTTTGTTGACTTTCAAACATTAATTGTCTATACTTTTTACATTCATTATTCTCTTGTATAAATAATGATATTTGCGGAAGAATCAGTTTTGGATCACAGGTGGTTTTCATGAAGAAAATAAGTACAAAAGACGCTGTAGGACATGTGTTGTGTCACGATATGACCAGAATAGTTCCCGGTGAATTCAAGGGGCCTGCATTCCGAAAGGGGCATATCGTGAGAGAGGAAGACATCCCCGTTCTCCTGTCAATGGGCAAGGAAAACATCTACGTTTGGGAAAAGGACGAGAATATGTATCACGAAGATGAGGCTGCGGAGATACTCAGCCGTATGTGCCTTGGACCCAATATGACCGCAGGACAGCCAAAGGAAGGAAAAATAGAGATATTCTCACAGGTGGACGGACTGTTTACTCTGGATGACGAGAGACTGATGTCGATCAATTCTCTTGGAGAGATGATGATAGCTGCCCGCAGCGGAGGAGTGCCTGTGGCAAAAGGTGACAAACTTGCGGGTACGAGAGTGATACCTCTGGTGATAGAAAAGGAAAAGATGAGAAGGGCAGAAGAACTGTCAGGATCCAAGCCCCTTCTTAAAGTCAGCCCCTTTCTCCATAAAAAAATCGCCATGATCATAACGGGAAGTGAAGTTTTTTCCGGAAGAATAGAAGATAAATTCGGACCTGCCATCGAAGCTAAAATGAAAGCTTATGATACCGAGATCATGGGAAAGACAATAATCGGCGATGACCCCCAAAAGATCGCCGCGCAGATAAGGGAATACATAGACGATGGAGCGGACATGATATGCTGCACCGGAGGGATGAGCGTGGACCCCGATGACACCACACCCACTGCCATAAGAGCAAGCGGTGCGGAGATAGTAAGCTACGGTGCGCCGGTTCTGCCGGGAGCCATGTTCCTTCTGGCCTATGCTGAAGGAGACATACCCGTAATGGGGCTTCCCGGATGCGTCATGTATTCCAGACGTACGATTTTTGATCTTGTTCTTAAAAAGCTCATGGCTGGGATAAGAGTTGAGGCTGAGGATCTGGCTGCCATGGGCAACGGGGGATTGTGTCTGGACTGCGAGATATGTACATACCCGAACTGCGGATTTGGAAAGAAGGGATTCTGATGAGTGAAGGTACCGGAGCGGTAATTCTCGCCGCGGGAGTCAGCAGCATATCCAAGACAGATATGCTGAAGCAGGAGTTGGATACACTTCGCCAGTCGGGAGTATCCCCTATAGTGGTAGTGACAGGACATGATGAGTCGATTGTCCGAAAAGAACTCGCTCACCGCAAAGTTCTGTTCGTGGAGAATCCAGAATATAAAACGACTAAAATGTTCAAGTCGATACAGCTTGGGCTGAAGAAACTGAAGGCCAAATGTGGCAGCGCCCTTATCGTAAACGGCGATTCTCCGTCTTTTTCCGCCGAAACAATCAAGGCTCTATCCGGATCGGAACAGGATCTGCTGTTCCCCATGCACGATGGAAAACCCGGTCATCCTTTTTCCATAAGCATGAAAAAGCTGAATGAAATACTTTCCTATGACGGCGACCGTGGAATCCAGGGCATGATGAAAAAAGGTCTCATAAAAGCGGCGTTGATAGAGGTAGATGATCCGGGGATCCATATGGAGGCAAAGGAAGAAGAGGATCTTATCAGGATCATGGAATATCAGAAAGACATGATACTGTCTGAGCCCATAAGGCCTGAGATAACCTTGAGCCTTTCCAGGACAGAGGGCTTCTTCAATGAGGATCTGGCAGCACTGCTTTCCGAGATCGATGAATGCCGCTCCATGAACGCAGCCTGCAAGAAACTGAACATGGCCTACAGCAGGGGATGGAAGATGATCAAGAAGGCTGAAGAGATGCTTGGGTGCAGCCTTATCCAAAAACAGACGGGAGGAACCAGAGGAGGCGGATCCATGCTCACGGAAGAAGGACGCCGACACCTGAATAATTATGGTAAAATAAGAAAGGAAATCGTTGACTTTGCAGAAAAGACGGTAAGGCGGATCTATAAGTGAAAGCAATAAAGGGTGGTAAAAACGCAAAACAGATGCTCACGATTGCTCTCGCGATTATTGTGGGCCTATTGAGTTTTGCATTTCCGGAAAACACTTACGCCGCTGCCGATAAACCTGCCAGAGTTCCATGGGTCAGAGCGACTGCATCAGGTCAGACGGTCATATATGTGGAGTGGGGAACTGTCAGGGGTGCTGATGGTTACCTCATATGCCGTGATGGTAAGAAAACAAAGAGAACCAGCCCAAATGCAAAATCCTTCAAGCAGAAAGGCCTTTATCCGGGAAAACGTTATGGTTTTACGGTAAGGGCATTCAAAATCTATAAACAAAAACAGTGGTACAACAAAAAGACGAAAAAGTGGCAGCTTTCTAAACCTAAAAAATCTGTGCGGGGAAAATCCCGAAAAGTAAATGCCTATATTTACAGCAACCCTTCTCCTGCGAGATATGCGACTACTTCCACATATCAGGCCCCTGTCAGCAATTTTAATTATTCCTGGGATCAGTATCAGGATCAAAAAGGTGACTACTGGGGACTTGACCTTTCATGGAAAAAACCTGCGGAAGCTGTAAAATTCTATATCTACAATAAAGACGGCAAGAGAATTGCCTCGACCTCAGGGAATCTGGTGTACGGGATCAAGGTGAACGATAAAGCTACAATAGTCTTTCATATAACTGCAGTGAGTCCTGCGGGAAAGGAAAGTACCAGAAAAAGCCTGATAGTTCACCCCAGGGTCGCAGCGGATCCAAACACCTCCGGTTCCCCGGAGACGGAGGGCAGCGATAATTCCGGAAACGACTCGGGCCAATCCACCGACAGCACAGGCTCGACTGCGGAAAGCTCCAACACTGTGCCGGTGAAACCCAAACCAAAGCACATTCATGCTGACGTTGTGAGCGTCACAGATGTTGCAATGGTGATAATCGGCGCTTCACGGGCGTATCAGCTATATAAAAGCGGATATAGGAATTACTCCTATGTGGCAGTCTCAGGGGGTAAATTCTGTACCGGGCTCAAAGGCAACTGCAAGACAGTGCAGAGCAAGGAATACAGAACCTGGGACAAGAAAGTTCCGTACGCAAAGTCAAGGCATAAGGCTGTGATCGACAGCATAGACAGATCCCTTAAGAAAAGTCATGCGAACAAGACGATCCTTATTGCTCCAACCAACGATATCGCCGGAAATCCGACGGATACACAGGTGAGAGTGAGGGCTCTTGCTTTTGCGAAATATGCAAAGACAACGAAAAGAAGTGTCAATGAAACAAGAACAGTTCAGGTCAGCGGGAAGTCTGTCAACAAAACATACACCTATAAAAATGCCGTTTATGTTGTAAGCTGCACTCCCACTTTGGGAGGAGTCCACGCAAACCTCCACGATACCAATATCTACAATCTTGAGTTAAAGAAACTTGCGAAGACCTACGGATACACTTATGTACAGCTCAGGGATGCAAAGAAAAACGAATTCATGAATGATGGCATCCATTTCAAAGGAGGAATGACGGGATATAACAAGTATATGATCCAAACATTCCTGAAGCTCAAGTACTAGTCCGTAAACACAATAGGATGCAGATAAAGTGTCGATCGATCCCGGTGATCGGTTGACTTTTTTTATATGTGAAGTTAAAATGTAGACAACGTTATTCTTTAAATAAAATAATGAGAGGTGAACAATGAATTTACTGAAAAAACTCGGCATTGCAATGATGCTCCTGACGATGGTGTTTGCGTTTGCGGGATGCGGCGGAAGCGGCGGAAGCAGCGAAGGTGAAGGCGAGGAGCAGGCGGCGACTGAAGCGGCCGAGAAGACGGAAGTCAAGGTTTTTGCGGCAGCCAGCATGCAGAGCTCTCTTGAAGAACTGGAGAAGAGCTTCGAAGCGGAAAATCCCGATGTGGATATTCTGCTTAACTGCGACAGCTCCGGCACACTGAAGACTCAGATCGAAGAAGGAGCACCTTGTGACGTATTCTTCAGCGCGGCACAGAAACAGATGGACGAGCTTGCGGAAAAAGGCCTGGTCAACGAAGAAAGCAGACAGAACGTGCTGAACAACCAGCTGGTCGTCATCACTCAGCCCGACAGCGAGACAGCCGTAACAGGACTTGAGAACCTGAAAGATGCAAAGAGCATAGCTCTGGCAGACGGAAGCGTTCCCGTGGGTAAATATACGAGACAAGCTCTGATCAAGATCGGAACCCTGGAGGAAGTTGAAGATCCCGCTACAATTACAACACAGCAGGTATCCGACGCTCTTGGCGGAGTGGAGATCAGCGAGCAGGGCAATGTAAGCAAGGTCCTCACAGCTGTGGAAGAAGGATCATGCGAAGTGGGAACAGTTTATCTTTCTGACACATATGGCCATGAAGATTCGGTGAAGATCATTCAGGAGGTGCCATATGATGTTACAGGTGATATAATCTATCCCATAGCTCAGATAAACAACCCTGATGCAAGTGAAGCGGAAACTGCGGCGGCAGCCAAGGTTCTTGAGTTCTTCACAAACGATGATGCCAAAGCACTTTACGATGAGCATCTTTTCGACACGAATGTTGAGAAGTAGGCGTGTTGAAAAGCAGGCATATGGAGAAGATCCATGGATGGATTTGTTGAATGGATGCGGACTCTGGACTGGAGTCCGCTCCTTATATCTTTAAAAACAGGCGTTGTGGCGACCATCATATCTTTCTTTTTGGGACTGTTTGCCGCCAGAAAGGTGGTTAAACTATCCTACCGTGGAAAGGCAATAGCAGATGGTCTGCTTACTTTGCCTATGGTACTTCCGCCCACGGTGGCGGGTTTTTTTCTGCTTCTGATTTTCTCCAGGCGAAGACCCATAG
>CADBRY010000159.1 GCA_902797195.1 uncultured Eubacteriales bacterium | reverse complement strand
TCTGAAACTCTTCACGCTGTCATGGTCCAGCCAAGGGTCACCTTCCATGCAAAGATCAAGAGCATCGACACATCGGAAGCCGAGAAGATGCCGGGCGTATATAAGATAGTAACAGCCAAGGATCTGCCGGGTGACAACAGAGTAGCATTCTTTTCATTCAGCCCAAGGACTCTGGCAACGGAGAAGTCCCACTATGTTATGGCTGAAGATAAAATAGTAAACTACGGTGACTGTATAGCAGTTGCCGTTGCCGATACAAAGGAGCATGCCAGAGCAGCTGCCGAGAAGGTCACAATGGAATACGAACAGCTTCCCGAATACAGGAACTATCTGGATGCTGTCAAGCCCGATGCCATAAGGATCCACGATGACCATCCAAATATGTGGAGCATGCAGCCTACGATCAAAGGAGCCGGTCATGATATCGACAAGCTCTTTGACGAGGCGCCTTACGTGGTTGAGGGAAGTTTCTACTCCCAGAGAGAACCCCATGCTCAGATCGAATCGGATACTATCCAGGCATATTTCGATGCGGAAGGCATCCTGTGCATACACTGTAAGGCAATGGCCATAGGAGCTCACTTGACTGACATAGCAGAGGCCACCGGTATTCCGGAGGATAAGATCCGCGTAATCGCAAACCCGACGGGAGCATCCTTCGGATGGTCCACATTCGGTCAGTCCTATGCTCTTGCGGCTGAAGTCTGCCAGGCTTGTGACGGAAGACCCGTTGCACTTTCCATGAGCTATCAGGAACACATCGCCTATACCGGAAAGCGTGCACCCTCATTCTCGAATTCACGTCTTGCATGTGACAAGGACGGCAAGATCATAGCAGCTGAATGGGACTTTGGACTTGATCACGGTTCATATAACGAGCTGGGCGATGACCTTACCTGGAGACCTGCCAGATTCACCTACTTCCCATACAATGTCCCCAACGTTAAGGGACTCTCCAGAGTTGCGGCGACAAACCACAACTACGGAACTGCATACAGAGGCTATGGATCACCTCAGTCATACACATGCTCCGAGGCGATGATGGACATGATGGCCGAGAAGATCGGAATGGATCCATTCGAGTTCCGCTATATAAATGTAGCAAGAGAAGGGGATCTGAATGTAAACAGCATGCCTTTCAGAGAGTATCCCATGACTGCCATGATGGATAAACTCAGACCCATATACGATGAAGCCAAAAAGCAGGTGGAAGAGTGGAACAGCACCCACGATGATGTAAAGAAGGGTGTTGGCGTCGCCTGGGGCGGTTACAATGTTACTGAAGGTGCCGCAGACCAGTGTACCCTGGGAATCGAGCTTGCACCGGGCAATAAATTCATCAAGTACGATACGTGGCAGGATGTAGGACAGGGCGGAGACGCCGGATCACTGATAATAACTCTCGAGGCCTTAAAGGAATTTGGGGTGACAAGAGATGACATTATTCTCCGTCAGAACGACAGTGTCTATGGAGTCGATTCAGGAGCCAGCGCATCCTCACGTCAGCACTATATGAACAGCAAGACCACAGTTATGGCTGTCGAAAAGCTTAAAGACGCAATGAGAAAGCCCGACGGTACATACAGGACATACGATGAAATGGTTGCAGAGGGTATTCCTCTCCGCTACGATGCCCAGTACACAAATTCCGACGACAGTTCTCTGTCCGATCTGCATCCCGATACGGGTGTGGGTGAGCCTACTCCGGCATTCACCTATTCTCTGTACATGGGTGTGGTGGCAGTGGATAAGGCTACAGGAAAGACAACGGTAGAGAAATTCGTATGCGTGGATGATGTGGGCGTGATAGGAAATCCCGTTTGTCTGGATGGACAGGCTTACGGCGGAATCGCTCACTCCATCGGATATGCTCTCTATGAGGATTACGATGACGTTAAAAAGCAGAACAATCTTGCGGGCATGGGAATCGCGACAGCAAACATGCTGCCTGACGATATTGAACTGATCCACATGTGTACTCCCAGAGACACCAACCCATTCGGATCATCCGGCGGATCTGAAGCCTTCCAGTCAGGTGACCACATGGCCGTGATCAATGCCATCAACAACGCCGTAGGCGTAAGGATACATGAGCTTCCGGCAAGACCCGAAAAGGTCAAGGCGGGAATAGATGCCCTTGCAAAGGGTGAGCCCGATCCCAATGTGCCGGAGAAGTACTTCCTTGGATCCGACTTTAAGGAGACAATGGAAGATATCCGTAACAATCCAATGATACCGGATGAGGAATAAACCGGAAGGTAATATGCTGAGCAGATATCACAGACAGGAGATCTTCTATCCAATAGGAAGAGAAGGGCAGGAAAAACTCGGAAAGGGACGTGTATGCATCATAGGTATAGGCGCCCTGGGAACAGCTGCCGCCAGCATGCTGGCCACAGCAGGAGTTGGCTTTCTGCGGCTCATCGACAGAGATATAGTTGAGCTTTCCAACCTGCAAAGGCAAATGCTTTTCACTGAAAAAGATGCCCGGGAGCAGGT
>CADBRY010000158.1 GCA_902797195.1 uncultured Eubacteriales bacterium | reverse complement strand
CGTCAACATCGAGAACATAGTTGGAGCCTTCAATCTCAACGGGGCGGCGGCGACCTGATGCATCGGGCTCACCCAGTTCCATCTTCACGCACTCGATTCCCGTGACATGACCGTCCTTGTCGCCGATGATGCGGACAGGATTTCTCAGGAGCTGGAAGTCGATGCCCTCCTCAATGGCGTGGTGGATCTCTTCGGCTCTTGCCGGGATTTCTTCCATTGAACGACGGTACACGATGTAGACTTTCTCGGCGCCCATACGCATTGCGCAGCGGGCTGCGTCCATGGCTACATTGCCGCCTCCAACGACTGCGATGCGTCTGCCGCCGGGTACCGGTGTATCGTACTCATCAAGGTAACCCTTCATAAGGTTGATACGGGTAAGGTACTCGTTGGCTGAGCATACGCCCAGGAGGTTTTCTCCCGGTATGTTCATGAAGGAAGGAAGACCTGCACCGGTGCCTACGAATACGGCATCGAAGCCTTCTTCTTCCATGAGTTCGTCAACTGTTTCCGCACGGCCGATTATGGCGTTGCTTATGAATTCCACTCCACGATCTTCGAGCTTTTGAACCTCGGCTGCGACGATATCCTTGGGAAGTCTGAACTCGGGAATGCCGTATGCCAGAACTCCGCCGGGTTTGTGAAGTGATTCGTATACGGTAACTTTGTAGCCCTTGGCCGAAAGGTCTCCGGCACAGGTGAGACCCGCGGGGCCTGCTCCAACGACTGCAACCTTCTTACCATTGGATGGTGCAAGGTTTGCTGCATCGTCGTAGCCGTATACAGCCTTCAGTTCCTCTTCGTGCTCAGCATGCCAGTCGGATACGAAACGCTCCAGACGGCCGATGGAAACGGGCTCGCCCTGGACGCCGCGTACGCATACGCCTTCGCACTGGTTTTCCTGGGGACATACTCTTCCGCAGATCCTGGGAAGTGCGCTGTCCTCGGATATGATCTGATATGCTGCCTCGAAATCGCCTTCGGCTACCTTGGCAACGAATTCGGGAATCTTGATCATTACAGGGCATCCGCCGCTGCAGGGCTTGGTCCTGCACTTGAGACAACGCATAGCTTCGTTTATGGCCATCTCAGGGGTATACCCTTCCGCAACTTCTTTAAAGTTTCTAGCCCTTACCTGAGGATCCTGCTCGGGCATGGGGTTCTTGACCTTCTTAAGATTAATCATAGTAACGCACACCTCCTGTCAGACGGCAGACGTGAGATCTGTCGCCGGCTTCCTGCTCCGAGTAGTAAGCGCTTCTCTTGATAAGCTCGTCCCAGTCCACCAGGGATCCATCGAATTCAGGGCCATCGACACAAACGAATTTATTCTCTCCTCCTACGATGCATCTGCATCCACCGCACATTCCCGTGCCGTCGATCATGTAGGCTGTAAGCGATGCTATGGAATGTATTCCATATTCTTCAGCGATCTTACATGTGAACTTCATCATCATTGGAGGTCCGACAGCTACGATCTCATCGTACTCGTTGCCCTCTTCGATGAGTGCCTTGAGCTTATCCGTGGTGAAACCTTTTTCTCCGTAGGAACCGTCGTCTGTGGTGATGAACACCCTGTCAACGCCTACCTTAAGCTCATCTTCGAGGATAACTTCCTTCTTGCTTTTGAATCCGGCGATCATGTCCACGTGGATGCCGTGATCGTGCATTCCACAGGCGAGAGGATAAGCAAGGGCATTACCGGTACCTCCTCCGACTACGCAGACTTTTTTGAGACCTTCCATTTCCGTTGGCTTTCCGAGAGGACCCACAACATCCAGAAGATAGTCCCCTTCTTCAAGCTGATCCATGAGCATGGTCGTTCTTCCAACGGCCGCATAGATAAGATCAATGGTTCCTTTTTTTGAGTCGTGACCGGCCATTGTAAGAGGGATCCTCTCTCCGTGCTCGTCTGTACGGAGGATGATGAACTGACCGGGTTTAGCTTTTCTCGCCACCAGAGGAGCTTCAATGACCAGCCATGTCATGGTATCGTTCAGTTTTCTTTTGCTTACGATCTTGTACATTGCTTTTGCTCCTTCCTAGTTTTGTTCAAACTCTTTTTTCTGGCGCAGTAACTTATTGTATCTGGCTTCAGCCGCTTCCTCAGCCTGCCTGAAGAGTTCCTTCGCTCTTTCGGGAGCCTTCATCTGCAGTGAGTTGTAGCGGACTTCGCCCATGAGGAATTCCTTGTACTTTTCAGTAGGCGGAGCACTGTCCACAGACAGCGGATTCCTGTTTTCGAGGGCTTCCGCAGGATTATATCTCATGAGGTTCCAGTATCCCGCACGCACCGCTCTCTTCATTTCCAGCATGGCCTTGTTCATGCCTGCCTTGACTCCGTGGTTGATACAGGGAGCGTAGGCGATGATCAGGGACGGACCGTCATAGGCTTCCGCTTCACGGATCGCCTTGAGAGTCTGTGCAGGATTTGCACCCATGGCGATCTGTGCCACATATACGTATCCGTAAGCCATGGCGATCTGTGCCAGGTTCTTCTTGGTGACCGCCTTACCTGATGCGGCAAACTGTGCCACCGCTCCGATCGGCGTTGACTTTGAAGACTGACCGCCTGTATTGGAGTAAACTTCCGTATCGAATACCAGAACGTTGACGTTCTCTCCCGATGCCAGAACATGATCCAGTCCGCCGTAGCCGATGTCGTATGCCCAGCCGTCTCCGCCGAACATCCAGATGGATGGCTTAGGCAGCATGTCGGCATTTTCGACTACATATTTCGCGTCGTTCTTGCGGGATCTTTTGCAAAGCTCAACGAGAGCTTTTCCTGCAGCATCCGCTTCCTTTGCATCGTCCATATTCTTCAGCCAGCGTTTTGCGGCAGCTCCAAGCTTAGCATCGTCCACCAGTTTTTCAACGGCGTGTTTCATCTCGTTTCTTCTTGCCTTCATTGCAATGGCCATGCCGTATCCATACTCTGCATTGTCTTCAAAGAGTGAGTTGGACCATGCGGGACCTCTTCCCTCTTCGTTGACAGTGTATGGAGATGATGGAGCTGAAAGTCCCCATATGGATGAACATCCCGTTGCATTTGCGATGAACATTCTGTCACCGAAGAGCTGTGTGACCAGTTTGGCATAAGGTGTCTCACCGCATCCCGGGCATGCTCCCGAGAACTCAAGCAGCGGCTGGATGAACTGTGATTCGGTAACTGTCTGGTCTCCTTCGTACTCTTTCTTTCTGCTTACGTTGGCAAAGAGATAGTCGAATTTTTCCTGTGATTCCTTCTCTGCCGAAGCTGCTCCCACCATTTCGAGAGCCTTCTGTCTTGACGGACATACCTCTGCGCAGGATCCGCAGCCGGTGCAGTCCAGAGCGGATATTCCTATGGCAAAGAACTTGGATGGATCGGACTTGAAGGGTACCTTCAGTCCATCGTATCCTGCAGCTTCTTCATCGTTCATGATGAATGGACGAATTACAGAGTGGGGGCATACATAGGCACACCAGTTGCACTGCATGCACTTCTTGGGATCCCACTTTGGAACATCCAGGGCTATGCCTCTCTTTTCGTAAGCGGCAGTTCCCGATGGAACCATTCCGTTGGCAGTCTCAACAAAGGCCGATACGGGAACGTCGTCACCGTACATGCCGTTGGTCGGCTTAAGGATCTCATTGATGTAATCCGTATGCAGCTTGTCTCTGCCCTGAGCCGTTGTCTTTATGATATCTCCTTCAGCCTTTGCCCATGAAGCAGGGATCTTGACCTGACGGACATTTTCGATACCTGCATCAACTGCAGCGCAGTTCATATCGACCACGTTCTGACCTTTGGCTCCGTAGCTCTTCTTGATGGCCTCCTTCATGTAGCCTGCAGCTTCGTCTATGGGAAGGATCTTTGCAAGCTTGAAGAAAGCTGCCTGGAGAACGGTGTTCATTCTCTTGCCCAGACCAAGGTCTCTTGCGATGCTCTCAGCGTCGCAGACATAGAGTTTGATATCGTTCTTCGCCAGATATCTTTTTACGTTTCCGGGAAGGTGCTCATCCAGTTCCTCATCACTCCATGCGCAGTTGAGCAGGAAGGACCCGCCGGGCTTGACATCTTCCACGATGTAGTATTTCTGGATATATGGTGCCTTGTGGCAGGCAACGAAGTCAGCCTGCTTGACATAGTATGTTGATCTTATTGGCTGGTCGCCGAATCTCAGGTGAGAGATGGTAACACCGCCGCTCTTCTTGGAGTCATACTGGAAGTATGCCTGTACGAACTTGTCGGTGTTGTTGCCGATGATCATGACGCTGTTCTTGTTGGCGCCGACTGTTCCGTCGGAGCCCAGTCCCCAGAACTTACAAGCGACTGTTCCCTTGGGAGCAACGTCAGGATTCTCGCTTCCGTGAATGGAAAGCTCCGTGACATCGTCGTGGATGGAAAGAGTGAATTCCTTTTTGGGCTCTCTCTTCTGCAGGTTCTCAAATACCGCAAGGACGTCTCCCGGCTGAACATCTTTTGAGCCCAGACCGTAACGGCCTCCGCATACGAAAGTCTTTTCAAATTCAGTTCCCTTGAGAGCTGCGATAACATCCAGATAGAGAGGCTCTCCAAGTGATCCCGGCTCCTTCGTTCTGTCCAAAACAGCGATCTTCTTTACGGTCTTGGGGATCTCTGCCACAAAGTGTTTTGCGGAGAAGGGTCTGTAAAGGCGTACGCTGAGAAGTCCGACCTTCTTGCCCTTTTCCTTATTCAGATAATCCACAACTTCCTCTGCGCAGTCGCAGATGGAACCCATTGCGATCATGATTTCTTTCGCATCGGGTGCACCGTAGTACTCGTATGGCTTGTATGGCTTTTTACGTTCAACTCTCTTGTTGACCTTATCCATACAGCGGATGATCACGTCGATCTGTTCCTCATAGTTTTTGTTGCAGGCTTCTCTGTGCTGGAAGAAAGTCTCCGGCTGCTCGGCGGAGCCTGTTGCATGAGGATGGTTTGGATTGAGTGCGTTGTCTTTGAATCTTCTTATGGCATCCCAGTCCACCATTTCTTTGAGATCCTTATAATCCCACGTATATATTTTCTGCTGCTCATGGCTGGTTCTGAAACCGTCGAAGAAGTGAAGCATCGGCACCTTGCCTTCGATGGCGGACAGGTGTGCGACCGCTGCCAGATCCATGACTTCCTGAGGGCTCCTTGAACAGAGCATACCGAAGCCGGTCTGACGGCAGGCCATAACATCGGAGTGATCTCCAAAGATGTTAAGTGCATGTGTCGATACGGTTCTGGCAGAAACATGGAGAACTGTAGGTGTTCCCTCTGCTGCGATCTTGAACATGTTGGGGATCATCAGCAGAAGTCCCTGAGATGCCGTGAAGGTTGATGTCAGGGCACCTGCGGAGATGGATCCATGGACCGCACCTGCGGCGCCGCCTTCAGATTCCATTTCTACAACTTTGACTTCCTCGTCAAAAATATTCTTCCTGTTTTCACTGGCCCAGTCATCTATGTTTTCAGCCATAACAGATGAGGGAGTGATGGGATATATCGCCGCTACTTCAGAATATGCATAGGCAACGTGTGCAGCGGCCGTGTTGCCGTCCATTGTTTTTCTTGCTCTCACGGTTACCACTTCCTTTCATCTGCTTCTGCAGTATCTTCTATTTTCATTGCATCCATCTGCAGGTAGTTGTACTCGGGAACCTTACGTTCGGATATCAGATTCCTTGAGCACACGTATGTGCAGACTCCGCAGTTGACGCATTTCTCATGATCGATAAATGGATTTCCGTCGGTCATGGTTATGGCTCCGCTGGGGCAGTTGTCGGCGCAGTCTCCGCAGCCGATACATCCTACACCGCAGACCTCCATACGTCTTTCGG
>CADBRY010000157.1 GCA_902797195.1 uncultured Eubacteriales bacterium | reverse complement strand
GGGATGAGTTCCGCAGCAGGCCACGCAGTCTGCAGGATTATCGGGAGAGCCAACGCATACGATGGATATGTCCTCGTCGAATGCAAGGGCCTTCCGCAGAGGCATTTCCTCCACCTGACTTCTTTCGTCAAATCTGAATACGGTTACGGGAGCGTTGGACCAAATGACTTCGTTGGCTCTCCGCTCACAGTCCAGGGCGATGTCCATATCGATCTTGTCGGGTCTTGTGGCATCAGAATCGGAGGGCTCGTCCTCGAGGCTTATGTCTATTGTCATGTAATCTGCGCCCATGTGAAATCCACGGTTCACTCCGCCGCAGCGGGCGTAAAAGATCCCTGACAGAATGTGCTCGCCGCAGTGGCGCTGCATGTTGTCGAAGCGGCGGGACCAGTCCAGTCGGCAGTGGACCTCAGATCCCGGCTGCAGGCCCGCATCCGTCGCGCCGGCCTCCTGAGATGTGTTCGACGAGTCGCTTTTTTGGGCCGTGTCCGACGGGCCAGCTTCCAGGCCCGCGTCCGATGCGCCGATCTTGACCTTATGGATCACCTCGTCCCCGTCCTCCTGAACGTCAATCACCGGAAACCCACCAATGGTTCCAATGTCACAGCTTTGGCCGCCGCCCTCGGGGAAGAAGGCCGAACGGTCAAGGGTAACTGCAGCCATCCCGGCTTCATCATCAGAAAACTCAACTGAGGTGATCTTTGCATCCCAATCTTTAATATATACATCGTTTTGGTATAATCTTGTTGTCATTATTTTTCTCCGTGAATAATAAAAAAGCAAATTTATCGATGAGATTCTACATTTTACCGACAAAAAAGTCAATAAACCATGCCTGTAAGTGTTGGCGTAGGCTATAATTTCTTTGTACTGAAAAAGGGACATACTTGTTTGCGGTTTTTATGGAAAAGCAACGCATCTTTTTACCCAAAATTTTGACAGAAAAATAACATTTATTGAGGTGTTTTTCCTCCCAAAAACCTTAGAAACGGCTTGAATTCCACGTTTGCATTGCTTTTGCAACAATAAACCATAATAAGAGCAATAACCTGTGGATATCATTAACCAAAAAATAACACTTGACAAGTGAAACCATTGAAATTTCAACAATAGTAAAAAAATGGTTATCCACAGGCCGCTTTGGATAAAATCGTATACAATTTTAAAAAAACTGTGGATAACCCAAATAAACCTTAGAATTACAAGAAAATCCTTTGTTGAAATTCTTACATACAATCCGTTTACATAATACCCTAAAGGAGAAGGGCTATGCTCAAGGAAAAAATTTTTTATAAAAATGGACTTCCCGTCAATGTAATAACTGCCAACATAGAAGAATACCCCATACACTTCCACGATGATATCGAAGTTGTGTATGTGCTTGGGGGCAGCATCATCATGCGAAACGGCTATTATACATACAAACTTAAGCAGGGGGATATTTTCATAGTCAATGACAGGGAGATGCACAGTTTCGAGAGAACCGACGAGGACAATATGGTCATGATGCTTCAGCTGGATCTGGCATACTTCTCAAGGTATTACGACTCCCTCAGACATTGCTTTTTCGTTACCGACAGCGACGATGAAACAGACGAGAGCCTTGAGACGCTGCGAAGCATTCTGGCCAGAATCATGATGGAGGTCATCCAAAAGGGTCAGGGATACGAACACAAGGTGATCGAGAGCACCCACAATCTTATAGCCAATCTCATATCCGATTTTCAGTACTTCGTGATGGAGGACGGAAGGTTCAAGAACGAGACCAGAAACAAAGGCAACAAGATCCTGGCAGGAAGGCTCAACAGGATCACCGACTATATGTACGACAACTACAACAGGAAACTCACCCTTGGGGAGATCGCGAAAAACGAGCACCTGAGCATCTACTATCTTTCCCATATAATAAAGGAAGCCACGGGGCTGAGCTTTCAGGATCTTCTCAACTACATAAGGGTTGAGGAGTCGGAAAAATTATTACTTGGCACCAACAAAAAAATCGGGGCCATAGCGGAAGAGACCGGATTTTCAGCGGTGAGATACTATATCAAACACTTCGAAAACTGGTTTGGGATGCATCCTCTCGAGTACAGGGAAAAATATATCAACAAGATTTTCAGCAGGGAGATAGAAGCCCGGTACGATCTTTGCTCTCCTTCCAAGATAGAGGACGCCATAAGGTTCCAGGTGAAGGGCGTATATGCCGACTACATAGACAAGATCAGGACAAAACCGGTAATAGTGGATATCGACATACATGACGACGAGAGCGAGATCACCGGCGACACATCCCAGATTGAAGGAATAATGAACAGACCCGCAAACAAAGTCCTTGCCGAACCGTACAGGCGCCTTATGGAAATGAAGGAAAATATAATAAGGTCGGGAAGCAACTTTGTCGTAACCACCAGGGACAAATTCCCGGGTCCCCTGAACAGCTTGAGCATACTGGTGTACAGTTTTGACGATCAGCTGATCGAATCCCTGAAGGAGATAAAAAACCAGAGCGAGCTTCTTAAGATCGCTGAAGAGTACGACGAAAAAATGGAGTTCCTCATAAGAAGCAACGGGCTGGACGGAGAGTACAGGATCTTAAGATGGAGACTGGATAGCCACGTGATAAAGGGGATGATTGGAAAGGCAATGGATTCGAAGAAACAGAACGATCCCCGAAAAGCTCTCGTTGAGGAGCTTGAGATCGAACCCTCTGTGTACTCTGAGACAGTGATCTGTTCCGATGCCCTCAGCATCAGAAGTATTCTGGAAGGAGTAGGGGCTGAGTTGGTTCTGATAGACAGACAGCAAACAAGTACCACATATACACAAACTGATGATTGAAATAGAAAATCCAAAGGGATAAGATTAACATAGTAACGAAACATTCTGAATTCTTTTGGATTCAAAAGGAGGTACTGATATGAAATTACTGATCATTGGAGCAGGCGGTGTAGGAACGTCGGCAGCAAAAATTATTGAAAGAGCCGGTGCAGAGGCGGATTGGGCCGAAAAGGTAATCGTTTCCGACTATGACATAGAAAGAGCGAAGAAGGTTGCCAACGAAATCTGCGGCGGCGGAAAATTCATTCCTGCACAGATAGATGCCATGAATGCCGACAGTATCAAGGCAGTGATCAAAGAGCATGATTGTGATTTTGCAATGAACGCATGCGATCCAAGAATGAACGAAACGATCTTTGATACATGTCTTGAAGCAGGGATAGGTTATCTGGACTGCGCCATGACTCTTGGTACAGAGCACCCTGAAAAACCTTATGAACTTGCCAACATCAAACTGGGCGACTATCAGTTTGCAAAGCAGAAGGAATGGGAAGCATCGGGCAAGATCGCTATCTGCGGTTCCGGTGTTGAGCCTGGCATGGCTGACGTATTTGCCAAATATGCGGCAAAGCATCTCTTTGACAAGATCGACAGAGTCGATGTTCGTGATGGAGACAACTACGGCAACACGGATTCCGACTTTGGATTCTCCGTATGGACAACCATCGAAGAATGTCTGCAGCCTCCTGTTATCTGGGAGAAAAACGAGGAATATCCCGAAGGCCACTGGTTCTGCACAGAGCATTTCTCCGAGCCTGAGATCTTCAACTTCCCCGGAGGCATAGGCGATGTGGAAGTCGTAAACGTAGAGCATGAAGAAGTGCTCCTGGTTCCAAGAGAGATCGACTGCAACAGAGTAACATTCAAATACGGTGTTCCCGCCGACTTCAGGGCAAAGCTTCTGGTACTCCATGAATATGGTCTCGCCGACAAGAGAACCAAGATCAAGGTGGGCGATACCGAGATCACACCCAGAGACTTTGTCTGCAAAGTTATTCCTTCACCGGTGGATGCCACAATGACAATGACAGGTAAGGGATGTGCCGGAACCTGGGTAACAGGATGGAAAGACGGAAAGTACAGATCCGTATACCTCTATCAGGTGGCAGACAACCAGGAATGCATCAAGAAGTACACCACCAACTCCGTAGTAGCGCAGACTGCCGTTGCTCCGGTAATCATGATGGAACTTATAGCAAAGGGAATCTGGAACGAAGCCGGTGCATGGGGACCGGAACACTTTGATCCGGATCCCTTCGTAGAGAGACTTGCCAAGTACGAGTTCCCGGCCGGAATCAGAGAAATGGATTCCGAGTACGCCGACGCTCTGAACGAGAAGGCATTCCTCGATGCGGTAAGCAAATAACCCGGCGCGGTAAGCAAACAGAACAACAATAGAAACAGCCTCTGGTGACATGATCCGGAGGCTGTTTGTGTAATAGGGAGTGGCCTGGAGTCTGAATCTCTGATCGCTGAAGACAATCTGTGACAAACAGCAAGTATCATGAGCCCGGATGATGTTCAGATGCTTACTTGATGATATAATGGTTTGGACGCGAAGTGCCGTCCCCAGAAGTACAGCCAAAGAGTTCTAAAAAGGACAGGAATGATATGAGTGTTAATGTAATTGAAAAAAATGTGGTGGAGAAATTGCTTCAAGACCCGACTGTTGCTGCCATAGCCCAGTGCCGGGAGATATTCTGGCTGAATCCCGAGTGCGTGGCGAAGGGACAAGGCGACTCCGACTGCGTGACCCAAGCGGAGGGCGGCTCCGAAAGCGCGACCCAGGGACAAGGCAACTCCGAAAGCAATGAACTGCCCATAGACACGGACGAGGCTGAAGCCAGGCTACTAAGATTTGCACCATATATCAAAAGGGTGTGGCCGGAGGTTGAAGATGGCATCATCGAGTCGCCTCTAAAGGAGATCTCAAACTTC
>CADBRY010000156.1 GCA_902797195.1 uncultured Eubacteriales bacterium | reverse complement strand
TTTCTTGCGTGCAAAGTCAATTATACACAAAATGTTCGACCCGTCAATAAGAAAAAAGAAAAAACCTGACAAAAAAGTCAGGTTGTCATATTCGATATTATGTTAACTATTTTAGAATCCCCAATTCATGCGGATTTCAGCTCTGCTCCCCATGGATACAGGTTTTCGTCATCTGGAATTATTTTGCAAAGAACTCGGTTCTAAGCATTGCCATAAGATTCAAATCGTAGTATCTTCCATCCTTCTTGGTGGCGTTTCTGGCAATACCCTCACCTTTGAAACCAAGTTTTTCATAGAGGGCTCTGGCATTTTCGTTGCCTGTGTAGTAGTCCAGGGATACCCTCTCCATGTGCATGAATGTAAAGCAGTACTCTATGAGAAGCTTCATTACCTCAGTTCCAGCACCCTTTCCTCTGTGGTCCTGATCCCCTATGTAAAGCTTTGTTATATCAAGGGAATCGCTGTGCCGGTCTATTCTGGTTATTATTATCCTTCCTATGGGTTCACCCGTCTTCTTGTCCTCTATGGCAAGGTCCATAACGGATGGGTCGCCTTTATACCCTATGGCTTCACTTACAACATCCTCGTAGGTCCTGTCCTCATCGAAGGAAAGATACTCGGTTACCCCGGGATCCACCTCCCAGCGGGCAAAATGAGTGTAATCCCCAAACTGGCTGTCTCTGATAAGATATGTTTTGTTTTCGGCAATGCGGCCCATCTTTTTCTCCATGTCGTCACATTTATATGTTATTATAACGAAGTAACTTAAGATTATTATATTAGTATTGAAGCCTTATAACAAGGAGAATATACATTATGAAGCGTTTTTCGGCCATTTGTATCCCCATCATCATGATTCTGGGTCTGTTTCTATCAGGATGCAGCGGAAGTGAGCTTGACCGTGGCAAAGAGCTCCAATCTGCCATGAAACGCAACGACATCGATCTGAGCGCCGCTTTTCTGGAAAATGCCGCTTCATTCCAGGACGTATCCGCCTTTATAAAGGAGTGGGCGGGCAACGCCGGCCTTGAGATCGCCGCAGAAAGAGATCACTACATCATTGTTCGCAATCCCGCAACCGATGGATTCGAGGACCGGGAGGCCACTACCCTCCAGTGTCATGTGGACCCTGTGCACATACGAAAAGACCTGGATCTTCTTTCTCTTAGCATGGCCTGTCTTCTGGGACCTGTCCAGCACGGCACCATAAGGCTCATCGTTACTGAAAACGACGAAATGGACAACTTCATCGGCGCCCAGTCCCTCAGGACCAAAAGCATAACCGACAGGCATTTCAT
The DNA here is from genome assembly GCA_902797195.1 of uncultured Eubacteriales bacterium. Classification (GTDB taxonomy): domain Bacteria; phylum Bacillota; class Clostridia; order Peptostreptococcales; family Anaerovoracaceae; genus Lentihominibacter. The sequence continues at coordinate 3,235 of CADBRY010000156.1, read as the reverse complement.
ACATATGGAATTGGGTAAATCCGCCATGGTATACACCTCCGGCTCCACCTATATGCCCGCGACCCTCAACTGCAGCGCTCCAAGGAAGAAGCCTGAGTACACCAACGCATATACGATCGATTTTACTATCCCAAAACACCTTAATCCCTACGCCTTCGACAAAGCTTCCTCCTACCCCAATCCTGTTGAGGTCATCGGCAATCTCCTCGCCTCGGCAAAAAGCTCCGGAAGGCTCTTTGAGATCGCTTCATTTACCAGTGAGTCCGAGGATGGATATATCCCTCACCGGGCCACTGCCGTCGTCGTTATAGACGACAACAACGTGGAAAGCTTCCTCAAAAGGACCGAGTCCACACAGGAATCCATGGAAAAAAAATTCAAGGAACTTCAGAAGGCTCAGGACAAGAAAAACACCGGTGAAACGGAAGTTGAGGAAGAGCCTCTGTACTCTTTCAATGTGACGGAAACGGCCCTTCCCGCCAACGTTCTGGCTCAAAAGGGCAGCGACAATATCATCAGCCTCCTCTACACCCTCCAGACGGGTATAGTGAGCCAGAGTGAAGAAAACGGCGATATCCAGGCAGTTTCCTACATACAGAGCATATCCACCGCAAAAAACAACTTTAACCTGAACATAAAGATCCGGGGCATGGACGAGACCGTGATCAAGGAGATATCCGATACCTATCTTGTGACTTCGGGACTTTGCGATGTGGAGTATAAGCCCGGAAAGACAACGAAAATGTGGTCATCAAACCAGCCGGGAAACCTGTCCGATTTCTTCTTTGAGGCCGTGGATAAAGAAAAGGAGTCCGCTCCCATAACCTTAAGCCGCACAGAATGCGACATATTCGGCACCAGAGGCGAAAATCTTGATATGATCCTCTACAGAGTCAACAAGGATCACAGAAACACTGCAATAAAATACATCCTCGCCTATCTTGCGGGAGAGGATGTACCTGAATAATCTACTTATAATCTGAACCCTTATTCTTCGATCCGCATTATATTCGCCCCGAGACTTCTCAGTTTCTCGGTAAAGTTCTCATATCCCCTGTCTATATGGTATATCTGGGATACTTCTGTGGTTCCTTCGGCAACAAGGCCTGCAAGGACTACGGCCGCCCCTGCCCTCAGGTCTGTTGCGACTACCTGAGCACCCTGAAGCTGCTTGTTTCCGGGTATTATGGCCGCCTTTCCTTCTGTTTTTATGTTGGCCCCCATTCGGTTGAATTCGCCCACGTGCATGAATCTGTTTTCAAAGACAGTCTCTATTACAACGCTTGGCCCCTTGGCAATGGTCAGAAGCGCCATGAAGGGAGACTGCATATCCGTTGGAAAACCGGGATATGGCAGGGTCTTTATGTCAGTTGATACAAGGGTTTCGGGGTTGCCTTTGACTACGACGCCGTCATCTTCCATGGTTATCTCTATTCCGCACTCTCTAAGCTTTGCGATCACAGCTTTCAGGTGGTTTGGCACCATATTCTTGATCAGCACCTGTCCTCCTGTAATGGCTGCCGCAACCATGAATGTCCCCGCCTCTATCCTGTCGGGTATAACGTGATGGGAAACGCCTTTGAACTCGCTGACTCCTTCTATCTTTACAGTGTCTGTTCCGGCGCCTTTGATCCTTGCACCCATTTTGTTGAGAAAAGTCGCCAGATCGACGATTTCAGGCTCCTGCGCGGCATTCTCGATGACGGTAGTACCCTCCGCAAGAGAGGCTGCCATCATGATCACCTCTGTAGCTCCCACACTTGGGAAATCAAGGTATATATCGCTTCCCACAAGCTTATCTGCTCTTGCGTCAACTATTCCATGGGAAAGGAGCTTCTCGTCTATGGTGGCTCCAAGGGCTCTCAAGCCCTTGAGATGAAGCTCTATGGGTCTTTCTCCTATGGCACACCCTCCCGGAAGATGTATAAGGGCATGTCCCTGGCGTATGAGAAGCGCTCCCAACACCAGAATGGACGCCCTCATCATCTTGACAAGATCATAGGGAGCTTCACTGTTCAGCTCGGAAGAGGCCTTCACTTTGACCGTGTTAGAGTCAAAATCCAGGTCCACTTCTGCGCCCAGGCTGTTGAGAAGACGGCACATAACATCTACGTCCCTGAGTGCAGGGACGTCCTTTATGACACATTCTTCTTTTGTAAGCAGCGTTGCAGCTAAAATAGGCAGTACTGCGTTCTTGGAACCGCTTATGGTTACTTCTCCCGATAAGGGTCCGCTCTTTTGTACCAGAAACTTAGCCAAAACTATCCTCCGTTGGAAAGTAAATCAAAGAAAGTCTACGCAAAAAAAAGGCGTCGAAGCGTATTCGTCCCAACGCCGTTTATTGTAGTTTAAAGCTTCTGCAGATCTTTGATGCACTTGGCACATACATTCTTTCCGTGGATCTTCTGAATATCATCAGAGCTTCCGCAGAAAATGCATGCAGGCTGATACTTCTTAAGCATTATAGATTCACCGTCAACATAGATTTCCAGTGGATCTCTGATCTCAATGCTAAGCGTTCTCCTGAGTTCTATAGGAAGTACGATTCTTCCAAGCTCATCAACCTTTCTAACGATTCCTGTTGCCTTCATCGATGACTCCTTTCATCATTCCCCCAAAAATGATATATCTAAGCGGTCTGCACAAAATGCATTCCGCAACTGTACATATTGTTATCTTCTTCTTCTCTGCTTGCGTTCGCTGTCTGCCGCGGCCTTTTTTTCCTCTTTGTCAGCCTTCTTGTCGGTCTTGGTTCTTCTGCGGCTCCTTGTATCCTCATCCCCGTCAGGATCGCTGTCCTTGCCGGAGAATGCTCCCTTTATGGAAGCTGCCGCTTTAGCTGCGCTGGATACTGCAGAGACCACATTTGCATTACCTGCAACCGCATCGGATATGTCATACACAACGTCGGAAGCATTGCCTATGATTCCATCGATGTCCTGACTGCGGTTTGCGGCGATTTCAGAAATGACTTCCACATCGCTGAGTACTTTATTGGCTCGATCCAGTGTTACCAACAGTTTGCGGATCATGAGCACCGCGTATACAACCAATACGATAAGTGCGATCAGAAGCAATATTACTAAAAATAGTTTTATGTCAATCGTTACGCTCATTACACTACCTCCTGTCGAAGTTTCTATATTATGACATGATATGGAAATATTTTCAACATTAAAAATGACATTTCTCTCATAAATTTCCAAGATTTTGAGAAATATGTTTGATTTTTACT
>CADBRY010000155.1 GCA_902797195.1 uncultured Eubacteriales bacterium | reverse complement strand
CTTAAGCTCTATGCGCCCGGATTCCAGCTCCTCCCCCAGAAGTTTTTTAAGTATCCTGACGGCGGCGTCCATTATGATCGGGCCGATCCCGTCTCCATCTATGGTCCCGATAACGATCTTGTCCTTTGAGGAAAAATCCAAAGCAGCCGGCGCTTCTCTCATGCGCCTCACCCGCTCTATCTGCTCCATGATGATCTGCTCAAAATGCTTGCTGTATTCCGTTGATTTTGCATCCATAGGCATAAAAATTTCCTCCCGATTTACCGTACTGTATTCTTGTATACAATTATACGGTTTGACCATCCCCCCGTCAAGGGTTCCTGCCAGCGCCTACCGGGACATGAGGTCCATGAGCCTGCGCTTGTAATCCAGGAATTCCTCCCTCATGTCGAAGTTGTCTCTTTCGTCTCTTGGAAGGGCAACGGGTACTTCCCCGGCGATTCTGCCGGGTTTGCCCGTCATTACATAGATCCTGTCGGATAATAGAATGGCTTCGTTGATATCGTGAGTGATAAAAAGAGTTGTCAGATTGATATCCTTCATTATATCCAGATACCAGCTCTGGATGCTTCTGCGGGTGATGGTGTCCAGAGCCGAGAAGGGCTCATCAAGAAGAGCCACCTTGTCGGAAAACATATAGGTCCTGAGGAGGGCTGCCCTCTGACGCATCCCTCCCGAAAGCTGGGCCGGATAGTATTCCTCCGTCCCTTCCAGACCGAACCGGCTGAAATGGGCTCCTGCTTTTTTCCGGGCAGCTTCTTTTTTTTCGCCTCTGATTATCAGAGGCAGGGCCACGTTGTCGATTATTTTTTTATGGGGGAGCAGCATGTCCTTTTGGAGCATGTAGCTCATGTTCCCCGTTGTTCCCGTTATGTCCCTGCCATCGAGAAATACCTTCCCTTTTGTTGGATCGTATATTCCCGATATGCAGTTGAACAGGGTGGTCTTGCCGCTTCCCGACATGCCAAGAAGGCTGACCAGTTCTCCCCGGTCAGCAGAGATGGAAACATCCTCGATGATTGTGTTCCCATCCAGTTCCATAGTTAAGTTTTCAACTGTCAGCCTTCTTGTTTCTGTCATTTTCCTTCTAAAAAATTCCCCGCATCCTATTCCTTGGGCAGATAGTCGTTGGTGAATCCGCAGTCCATGGGGATCTCCTCTTCAGTCAGTCCATTTTCGTTGAGCCACTTGTGGAATTTGTTCCATCTATCTCCGTCGATGATCCCCCACTGATCTGCGTCAGCTTTGTACTGATCCGCAAGATACTGTTGACTTTCCATAACGAGCTCCTTGTCCAGCTCCGGATTTTCTTTAAGCAGGATCTCCGCCGCAGCTTCGGGATCTTCTATCGCCTCTTCGTAACCTTTCTTGACAGCCTTGAGGAAGCCCTTTACCGCCTCAGGATTTTCAGCCATAAAGTCATCGTTTGCGATTATGACCGGCGAGTAATAGTCGAAGACTTCGTCGATGTCCTTGAATGCAAAATAGTCCACGGGGAAGTCCGCCACCTCAGCCCGGATGCCTGCCCATCCGTAATAGACCCATATGCTGTCCACCTGCTTCGACTTCAGCGCGGCCACCTCGTCGTCGATCACCTGAGGCACCATTTTCACCTTGCTGAAATCGCCCCCGTCGGATTCCACGCAAGATTTCAGGATGGCCTGTTCGATGGGAAGCTCCCAGGTGGCGTAGGTCTTACCTTCCATGCCTTTTGGCGAAGTTATTCCGTTGCCTTTCGCCGACATGATCCCGGAAAGATTGTGCTGCAGGATCGCCGCCACCGCCGTGATTGGCATCTGCTTTTTCTCACCCTGGAGGGCAGAAACCATGTAGTCCTGGAAGGACACGCCCATCTGAGCTTTGTTTGAACCCACCACGGGCTCCACTCCGTTTTCCGGCGGCTGGATTATCTCCACATCCAGGCCTTCCTCCTCAAAATATCCCTTTGCTTTCGCCACGAAGATCCCCGTGTGATTGGTGTTGGGCGTCCAGTCCAGAACGAAGGTCAGCTTCGTTTTTTCGGCGCTCTCGCTTTTTTCCGTCTCCTCCTGGGAGGTGTCCGTGGATCCGCATCCGCTCATGGAAAGGCAAAGGATGGCCGTTGTGGTCAGCGCCCCGATCACACGCCAGGCTCTTTTCTTCATGGATACTTTCGATTTTTTCATTACTCTGTCCTCACTTTCTGATTATGTGTTTTGTTATTCGCCCTCTCCCAGGGCATGCACTTTTTTTGAAGTATGTTTACCAAAAGAATAAGCAGCAGGCTTATTATCGATATCAGGAATATCACCGCGAACATTTTGTCGTAGGCGAAGGACTTCTTCACTCTTGTCATGTATACGCCAAGCCCCGCAAAACCTCCGAGCCATTCCGCAAGCACGGCACCCACCACCGCGTAGGCAACGGTTATCCTCAGACCTGAAAAGAAGTTGGGCAAAGCGCTTTGAAACTTTACGTGTCTGAAGATCTGCCATCTTGTGGCACCCATTGTCTTGAGCAGGTTGATCTGGTCTTTGTCCACGGATCTGAATCCGTCAAGGACTCCCACCACTATGGGGAAGAAGGTGATCAGGACTATCAGTATTATCTTCGGCATCATGTTGTATCCGAACCAAAGCACAAGAAGGGGCGCGATGGCCACGGCGGGGATGGTCTGGGTTATGACGATCACAGGATAAAGAGCTTTATATGCCGGATCCCACATATCCATAAGACACGCTGCCACATACCCCACGCATACTCCGGTGACTGTCCCAACCAGAGTCTCCAGCAGGGTCACTCTAAGATGCATCATCAGAAGATCAAAGTCTCCAATGAAGGCTTTTATCGTATCTGCCGGAGATGGCAGCATGAATGAGGGCACTATCCCAAAGGAAGTCAGCGCCTGCCATATGGCAAGGATTGCAAGTATGGATATAAACGGGTAAATGGTTCCGCTGTTTCCCCTTATTCTTTTTTCACCTGTCCTCAGTTCTTCTTTCATCAAACAAAAAGCTCCATGATCCATGGAGCTCGGTTTTAGTCTACCTTTGTTTTTCTCTCGCTTCCTTCGCCGGCATTATCCGGATCAGGTAATGAGGGTCACCGGATCTTTTCATCCGGACTCTCAGCTTTCGCTCCCCTGGATCGTATTTATCTGTATTCATATATTAAAACACTTGCCTCTGTTTCATCAAGGGTTTTTTCATCATTTCCGAAGAGCGGAGCCGGTTTCGGATCTGAAAAACAAGCACCTACGCTTGTCTAAACCGCTGGCTGCTGGGTGAGGTAGAGGGCAGCGCAGATGGCCGCGATGATAAGGAGCAGCAGGAATACCTTGCCTGCGGTGCCGCGCCCCAGTGGTATCTCTTCCCAGAGCTCAACGCCTGTGCTTTCGGCAAGCTCTCTTGCTCCTTTGGTGAAGGTGGAATTTGTCATGACAAGAGCCCGGTCGCAGCCGTAGTACTGCATCCCGGCATAGGCTTCCTGCACTGCGGAGTTGCCCACGGGCTTACGGTAGAGCTTGCACTGTATGGCATAGGTCCTTCCACGGCGCTTTGCAAGTATGTCCACTCCCTGGTCTCCGCTGGCCTTGGTTATTCTGACTTTTTTGAAGCCTCTTTTTTTAAGAAAACCGGCGCAGTACTCTTCGAACTGTTGGCCGGTCATGTTCTTTTTACCCATTTATCCTCTCAAGTATTGACTCAAGCTCGTCCTTGTTGAAGTGATATTTCTTGAGGCAGAAGTGGCATTTAAGTTCTGCCTGTCCGTCTTCCTCGATGATCTCCCGAAGGTCGTCAGCTCCGATGGCAATAAGGGCCGCTTCGATCCTTTCTCTGCTGCAGTCGCAGTTCCATGTGATGTCCCTCTCTTCAAGTTCTTCCACACGGTATTCCTCAGGCAGACCTCCGAAGATGTCTTCAAGGACTTTTCGCACAAGGCCTGTTTCGGTCAGGCCCTCCGTTGCCTTTGCATTATCGATGACCGTGGTGATGGGATCCATTTTTTCTATCATATCCTCGAGGGCCTGGATCGCTCCTTCCTCGGCTCCCGGAAGCATCTGGATTATCATTCCTCCGGCGGCGCCGATGCTCAGGTCCGGTTCTACTTTGACGCCGAGAGCCACCGAAGAATTCTGCTGTTCTGAAATGAAAAAGTAAGCCGCCAGATCTTCCGCGATCTCACCGCTCACAAGGGCGATGTTTCCCGTGTAGGGCTCCTTCAGGCCAAGGTCCTTGATCACGGTCAGACTGCCGATTCCCAGGGCACCGCCCACGTCAAGTTTCCCCGCATCCGTCAGGGGAAGATCCACACCGGGATTGGATATGTATCCTTTTACCTCTCCCGTGCCGTAGGCCGTTGCCAGGATCTGCCCTGCCGGGCCGTCACCTTTGAAGTTGACCGTGAGCTTGTTCTCCTCTTCCTTCATCATGATCCCCATGAGGCCCGCCGCGGTCAGGACACGTCCGAAAGCCGCAGAGCCAAGAGGCGTG
>CADBRY010000154.1 GCA_902797195.1 uncultured Eubacteriales bacterium | reverse complement strand
GGCGTAGTTCATATTTCAAAAAGTACTGGACTTTTGTGTAATTCCAAGGCTTGCATTGCCTTTCCATGCAAAAACGTTTACATAAAGCCTGAAAAATCGCGCCATAAGAGAGCTTTTTTGAATATAAAAAATTTCTGAGCTGATTATTACAAAAAACTGCTTTAGAGTTTGTCAATCAAAAACACCACAACAATTTGACACGATCCATCCGCAGGTAATGATTGCAGATTCGCTCCCGATGTACTAAAATACTCGATGTGACCTTTTGCAAAGGCAACGGATGCCCGGAGGAACTGACATTGAAACTGGTTTTTATAGGAAACAGCATAGTTAACGGATTTCCCTTCAGCAGGGGAAGAAGTTTTCCCGGACTTATACGCTCCGCCATAAACGACGGGCGGACCGGATTCCGGGCTGATGTGATCAACAAGGGAGTCAACGGCAACACTACCGACGAGCTTCTTTTGCGCTTCGGCCACGATGCCATCGACCATCATCCTGCGGCGGTTTTTATTATGACCGGCACCAATGATTTCATATACGGGACCGGGAATCCTGAACGCACTTTTGCAAATCTGGAGATAATGGCCGGCAGGGCCAAGGCTGCGGGGATCGTCCCCGTGCATATGACGCCCATTTTCGTTGACGCACCACTGGCCGAAAGAAAGTGGATGGCCGGCTCGGGGATCGACTACCTGCAGGTCAACCGCCAGATAGACGAGCTGTCAGAGATAATACGCAAAAGCGGCAGGCTCTTTATCGACACAAACATTGCCTATCGACAATACGCCCTGGCCCTGGAGGATGGGCCAAATCCCCTCAAGGTGCCCTATGCCTACAGAGACGGTGTGCATCCCACGGAACAGGGGTATGAATATATTGCGAAAATCGTTATAGAGTGGATAGAGAACAACGCAGATAAGATCAAACTTAAGTGAGCCTTCGGAGGAAATATGAGACTGAGAAAAGAATTGGACGAAATGCAGGAAAAGGATATATTGCTGATCGCACGGATATCGGACGCACTGGCCCATCCGGCACGCATCAAAATATTCAGGTTTATAATGGAAGAGAACAAGCAGCGCCATCAGGTCTGTAACAAAGATCTTGTGGAACACTTCGACTACGCACAGGCGACCATATCCCAACATGTGAAGAAGCTTGCGGATGCGGGGCTTGTGGAAGTGAAGAAGGTGGATCGCTTTTCCTACTATTATGTACATCTGGGAGTGCTCAACGACTACCTTACCGCAACAAAGAAATTCGAGAATATGGGCCGCGTCGGAGAATGAGTCCGACGGGGCTCTTTTTTTATCCGTTTTTTCAAGGGATTTTAGCGCTTTTTGACTTTTTTACTTTCAAATGTAAAAGTTTTTCAGAATAATTCGTATTTTTTGTGGTACAATAGGGCATGACTAGTTTCGCTAGCTTAACGCAATCCTAGTAATAAGCTATTCGTTATGAGAGGAGGAAAGGTATGAGAATCAAAAAACTATTGGTTGTTGGTTTGATGTGCATCGCATTTGCCGCTCTTTGCATCGGTATGACCGGTTGCGGCGGCAGCGGTGGCGGCAGCGGCAGCGGAGATTCCGGAGACACCATAACGCTGCGTCTTGCATCAGATGCACCGGAAGATCACATTGCTACAAAGCTCAATACGTGGCTCTGTGAAGAAGTTGAAAAGAGAACCGAAGGAAGAGTAAAAGTCGACTACTATCCTTCCAGCCAGTTGGGCGACTACGCTACGGTCTATGATGAGATCAAACAAGGAACCATCGACGCCGGTCAGATGACGGTACCGGATGACAGTGACAAGAGACTGAGTATGCCATATGTGCCGTATTATGCAACATCATTTGAAGAGGCAAAGATTCTTTATGGACCGGATTCATACATGACAAAGACATTTGCATCCGTTCTCCAGGAGCAGGGTGTAACATTCGAAGGATTTGTTCTTGAAGGATTTATCGGCGTTGGAAGCACCAAGGAATGTAAGAACATCAAGAACTTTGGTGAGAAGCAGGGCGTCAAGATCAGAGTTCCCGCCCCCTTCACATTCAACGTACCTGATAAGGATTACGGATTTGAAGGCGTAACCATCGCTTATTCCGAAACTCCGACTGCTATTCAGACCAACGTTGTTGAAGGCTGGATTGGTGGTACCGCAAACATGAACTATGCGTGGGTAGCCGACACCATCAAGTACTTCTACTTCAACAAGATCCATGCTGAAGCAACCAACTACATGATCTCCAACAAGACACTCGAGAAGCTGAGCGACGAGGATCGTCAGATCGTAGAGGCCTGCTTCCAGGAAGCCAGTGCAAAGAGCTTTGAAGAAGCTGACAAGAACGAGCACGACTACATGGATAAGATGAGAGAAAAAGGCATCGAGGTTACAGAGTTTACCGACGAAGAAGTTAAGGCAAACGCTGAGAAGTGCAGAGAGATCTCCTGGCCGAAACTCGCTGAGGAATATGGACAGGAAGTCATGGATGGACTTCAGAAGGACATCGATGCACTGTAAGACTAAAAAAGTGAGACTATAGAATCAGACTTTAATAACAGTAGGCGTTGAACCGAAGTTTAAAAGGTCTTCCGCCTGATGGCGGAAGACCTTTTGAATAATAGGAGGAATGCATTTTGAAGAGAAGAGAAGAGTTATCGATTTGGAAAGGCGCGGACATCATCATGAAAGCCGCTCTTGTGGTACTGATCTTCGGCACCGCACTCATTCTGTGGGTGGAAGTCGCCGGACGACTCATCCACCACAATTGGACCGGATATGAGGAGATCCTTACCATGATAGTGTTCTGGATGTACATGTTCGGATGCGCTTATTCCAGTCGCGAAGACACACATATCAAAGCGGATATCGTTTCCGTCTTGATGAAAGAATGCACCGCAAAAAGAATCATAGAACTGTGCCGGTGGATCCTGACTACCATACTGTGTCTTGTACTGTGCTACTGGTCCATATCGCTGGTCCAGTGGGATATGACCCAGGGTAATCAGACCCCGGTATATAGACTGCCCAGCTTTATCGGGTCCCTGTCGATGGTATTCGGCTTTGGAATATCTTCCATCTACAATATCATCTACACCTATGACAGCTTCAGAAAACTGATCGGCAAAGGAAGACCCGAAGAGCCTAAGGCTGAAGAAGTTGAACCTGCAGCGGAAGCGATTGAGGAGGTGACGGAATGAGTTTAGCATGTATTGTTTCGATCATCGTTCTGATCGTTGTTCTCCTTGTAGGAGCACCCATCCCCTTTGCATTTATGGGAGCTATCCTGTCCATCGTAATGATCGGCGGATATGATTACAGCTTTCTTGTCCCCTACGGATACGCATCGGCCGGTACCATCCTGCTGATAGCCATACCAATGTTCATTCTGGCCGGATCCATAATGGAAAAAAGCGGGATCGGCGAGGCGATAGTAAACCTCGCGGACCTGTTCGTCGGAAGGATCAAGGGTGGCCTGTGTATCGTTATGACAATCGCATGTGCACTGTTTGGAGCCGTATCCGGAAGCGGACTTGCTACCCTTTCATGTATCGGTTCCATAATGCTGCCGAGAATGTATGCGGCAGGTTATCCAAGAGGAGTATCATCAGCACTTATATCCAGTGCATCCCTATTGGGACTTCTGATACCACCCAGTATGAATATGATCCTGTTCGCCTTTGTTGGAGGACAGTCAGTTCTGGCATGCTTCCTTGCCACGGTTATCCCCGGCATCATCCTGGTTATCTTCCTCAGCGGAACATCAGTCTTCCTGCTGAGAAAGGATCCCAACATCCAGCTGCCGCCGAGAATCGAAAAAGGACAGCGTGCAAAACACTATAGCAAGTCGATCCTTGGCAGTATCCCTGCCATGCTGGCACCTGTAATCATCCTGGGAGGAATCTACTCAGGAATGATGACACCTACGGAAGCTGCTGCAATCGCGGTACTTTATTCCATACCCGTAGGCTGGTTCGTATACAAAGGACTGACACTGAAGACACTCAAGGAAGGCTTCATCTACTCAGCAAAAACCGCCGGTGCGGTACTGACCATGCTCTGCTGCGTAATGATGCTTTCAAGACTGTACGTCATGGAACAGCTCCCCAGAGCTATCATTGACGGTCTGTTCTCCATAAGCGACAATCCGCAGATACTTATAATATTCGTCAACATATTCCTGATCATAATCGGAATGCTGATGGATGATACCAGCGCGATACTTCTTACGACACCGATCATGCTGCCCGTAGTTACGGCCCTTGGTGTAGAGCCCATCCACTACGCGGCAATCATGGCCATCAACCTGGGTCTTGGCTGCGTAACACCGCCAACGGCACCATTCCTGTATTTTGGATCGCGAGTAGGCGGAGCACCCATCAACGAGATGCTGAAGCCCACACTGTGGTACATCTTCTGCGCATGGATACCGACACTGATCATCACTACATATATCCCCAAGCTTGCACTGTTCCTGCCCACCATGTTCGGATATCTGTAAAGGCAACGGAAACGCTGTTTAATCATCAGGTCGGATCATCAAACGGGTCCGACCTGACTTTTATACTGAAGGAAGGATAATCAATGAGCAACGGCACCAACAGACACGAATGTGAACACAAATACACCTTTAAAAAAGAGGAGTTATACCAAAGCTTCAACACCATCTTCTCAAAGAAAACCTGCGAGAAGTGCGGCAAGGAGATCGTGCTGAGTAAAAAATCCAAGATCACCGTGGTGTTGTTTACCTTAGTAATGGTTCTGCTGATCGTTCTGCTCCCCAGACCTCTTAAGACATTCCTTCCGGACATTTCATATCTTGCAAAGGCAATGGTTCTTGTCTTTGCATTCTGTGCAGTCTACGGCATAGGTATCTACCGTCTGATGAACAGCGCCACCTATGTTACCTACGTGCCCTCCGAAACCTCTCACCGTTACAGAGATGCCTACGAAAAGGCCAGAAAAGAAAACGATGAGCGTACACGTCAAAGGTACGAAGAGGCAGCCAAAAAGAGGGAACAGAAAAGAATAGAAAAAGCCGCCGAAAAGGCGGCTAAAAAGGACTCCGACAAATAAGGTCTATCCTACTGTCTCATCTTATTATTTCCATGGGAAATTCATAAGGCCTATCACATAGAGGATCACAATGGCGATGGGCACGACATATTTAAATATGGGCTTCATCCAATCCTGAACTTTTAATCCTATTCCCGCATTTGCTTCGGCTTTAAAGCCTTCCCATCCCCATCCGAAACGCTCACTTGTACAGAAGAGTGCAAATACCAGCGCTCCAAGAGGCAGCAGGTTTGTGCTTACGATGAAGTCCCAGAAATCCAGCCAGGCCGTGCCTTCTGCGAAGGGCTGGAAATGGAGCACGCTGTATCCCAGTGCCGTTGTAAGGGAAATCAGGAAAATACCGACACCGCAGACCAGAGAGCCCTTGGCCCTGCTCCATCCTGTCATCTCACGAATAGCCGCAAGGATGTTCTCAAATACCGCAAGCTCCGTGGAGAGAGCCGCAAAAGTCATGAACAGGAAGAAGAGACTTCCCCACAGGCGTCCGCCGCCCATGTTGTTGAATACCGTAGCCATGGTATCGAACAGAAGGGAGGGACCCGCACCGACCTCAAGGTCGTATGAGAAACAGGCGGGGAAAATGATGAGTCCCGCCACTAAAGCCACAAAAGTATCAAGACAGATAACATTTATGGACTCTCCCATCAGGCTGCGTTCCTTGCCGATGTAACTGCCGAAGATGGCCATTGAACCGATACCCAGAGACAGAGTAAAGAATGCCTGATTCATTGCAGACACTATTACGCTTGGATTTATCTTTGAAAAATCCGGTACCAGATAGAACTTGAGTCCTTCCTCTCCACCCGGCATCAATATGCTTCTTATTGCCAGAATTATCATGAGTAAAAGCAGAACTGTCATCATGAACTTCGTTGCTCTTTCCAGTCCGCCCTGAAGGTTGAAGCTCAGGATCCCAAAGCCCACGAACACGGCTATTGCCAGACATCCCACATTGACTCCGGGATTGCTTTTCATGTCCACGAATCCAATGGATTGGTTTGATCCCGTAATGAACTTAACGAAATAATAGATCATCCAGCCGGTGACAACCGTGTAAAATGCCATCAGACACACATTGCCTATAAGGGCAAAATATCCGTGAATATGCCATTTCTGTCCCGGTTTTTCGATCTTCTGATACATGCGAACGATGCTTGCCTGAGACGCTCTTCCCAAAGAAAATTCCATGATCATGACAGGCAGTCCCAGCACCAGAAGGCATATGATGTAGATCAGTACGAATCCGCCGCCGCCGTTTTGACCCGTCATCCAGGGGAACTTCCATATGTTCCCGCATCCGATGGCGCACCCGGCGCTCAGAAGAATAAAACCTAGTCTACTTCCTAGTTGTTCTCTTTCCATATTTATCTCCTCTACCTTTTTTATACACGCCCCTTCATTATACTTTAAAGCCGGCAAAATGCAATGTTTTTGATTTTTGTGCAACACTTTCATCTTTTTCTGATACCCTATATATGAAAGCTTTCATTAACAAGCCGTATCACCGATACACTGCCGCAGTTTATGGAAAGACAATGAAACAGATTGATCATCACAATTTGACAGTATCCGCCGTCAGCGGCGATATGGACGCCTTCTGCGAACTGTACGACCTGTACAAACTCAGGATGTACAAGTACGCCCGCTACAGGCTTGGAAATGATCAGGATGCCGAAGACGCGGTATCCGAGTGTTTCCTCTCGGCCTGGAAGCAGATCGGATCCCTGCGCGATCCCGATGCTTTTGCCGGCTGGATCTTTACCATTCTTTCCGGCTGCTGCGGCAAAATAATCGCCCGGCAGATTGAAGGAAGAACCGCCCTGCAGGCTGAGGGAATATCCGTCACGCAGACTGAAGGAAGAGAGCGATCCGCTCTCCCAGATCCTGTAGGTCACGGCTCTGCAGAACTGCGTCTTATTCTAGGCGAGGCCCTTGAAAAGGTCTCGGAGACAGACAGAAACATAGTCCTCCTGTCTGTCGTCGGAGGATTCAAAAGCAACGAGATCGCATCCATCACCGGCCTCAAGCCCGGCTCCGTCCGCTCCAGGCTCTCCAGAGCCCTGGCAAAAATGCGGGAGTATCTGGAACACTGATCCAACCGGATACACTCTCTCAACCGTCAATGGAAAGGCAACGAATTATGAAAGACTACGATTACATAAAAAAGAAATTTGATGAAGACGGACTTGAAGTACCGGAGTCCCTGGACTCTGAACAGCTCCGCCGCAAACTCGAAGCAGCGGCTCCCGAGGATGGCGCTCCAACGCCCGCCGGCAATTCGGTATCCGTCGGCGATTCGAGGTCCGCGACGTCCGCCGCGCCAACGCCCGCCAGCGACCAAGGGTCCGGCGCTCCGACACCCGCCGGAAGACGCAGATGGAAGAAGCCGCTGATCGGCCTGGCCGCCTGCGCCTGTCTCGCACTGGCCATCGTCCCCATGGCGGTCAACAAAGATCCCCTGCCCGACTACAACTATCTTCAGAAGGATGAAAACGGGCTGTACACCTTTGCCAGTGACGCCCAACTGGACAGGACCGTAAAACAGATCGTCGAAGGAGAACAGAACTGCCCCTGCTACGTGCGTGTGGATGACAACCAACTTTCCACGGTGGAAGATGCGGAAGCGCCCGCTGCCGCCGACGGCGTTGTCAGCCTCGCCGAAAACAGCACTGACACAACGGGAGAAGCCCAAAAGTCCTCCGGCAGCAACACCCCCTCTCACTCAGACACCTACACTCAGGTAGAAGATGTGGACGAGGCAGATATCGTAAAAACCGACGGCAAATACATCTACCATGTTTCCCAACAGGAGAACCAGGTCATAATAACCCGGGCGGAAAATGGTGAGACTCAGCGGGTTTCATCAGTAGGCGAAAAAGGTGACACCCTTATAAGGGATATCTATGTAAACGACAATAAGCTTATAGTTATAAGCGACGCCCGCATCGTACATAAGAAATCATCCTACGGCAATGAGGGCGCGCCCTCCACCGCAGTAACCGTCTACGACATAAGCGATCCCGCCAAACCAAAATCCGTGGGCAGCTATTCCCAGACCGGAAATCTCCTGTCTTCAAGAATGAGCGGAAGCCGGGTGATCCTGGTTACTAACCAGAGCTTCTATAACGTAGATGGATACAGCTGCAAACCATTTATAACCTTCGGCAAAAGCGAGGCCATCCCCGTCGAGCCCGAGGATATACGCTGCGTCCCCACTCCATCCTCCGTCGTATATACGACGGTCGGTCTTATCGATACCTCCAAAGGTAAGCTGTCTCAGGACCGCACAAGGACCAGCGCTCTCCTGGGCGGATCGGAGCACATCTACTGCAACACCACGGACCTGTTTATCGCCTCGGACATCTACAAGCTGCAGCGCCCCGACTTTTTCTCCAGATTCAGCGGCACCGACGAGCCTCTCTACTATCAGACCAGCGAAAGCACCCAGCTGGTGCGCGTCTCGCTGAAGAATGGCAAGGTGGAATTCAAGGCTACAGGAGAAGTAGACGGCACAGTCAACAATCAGTTTTCAATGGACGCATCCAAAGGCAACTTCCGCATTGCAACCACTTCTCTGAGAGATGACCACGACGTGAATAATCTATTCGTGCTGGACGATGATCTCAAGGAGGTTGGAAGCCTTAGAAACTTTGCCCGGGATGAACACATAGAAGCGGTACGTTACATCGACGACCGGGCCTACGTGATCACCTACGAACAGACGGATCCCCTTTTCATAATAGATCTGAGCAAACCTTCGGAGCCTGTCATCAAGGGACACGTGAAAATAACCGGGTTCTCCACCCTTCTCGTTCCCGTGGACAAAGATCATATCCTCGGATTTGGTTTTTCTACAAAGACAACGGAATTCGGAGAAGCAACCGACGGACTTAAGCTGGCACTGTTCGACGTGAGCGATCCATCAAATCCAAAAGTTGCAGACAGCAAGGAGTACCCTAAAGTAAGCAGTCCCATCCAGTACGACCACAAAGCTCTGCTGGTCGGGCAGGATGAAGAGTACTATGCCCTGCCCTACACTGTCTATCCCGTCGACATCGTTCCCGGCACCGTCACCATAGATGAAGACACGGTCACCGATGCCATAGTCGATGACGACCCCGACGCAGAATCCGGCAGCTCCCCCGAATACGGAATAATGTCCTTTGATGCACGGGGCGGCAGCCTGAAGTCACTGGAGAAGTTTACTGCCGAAAGCCAGGTAAATCGCTGCATCTACATCGGTGACTATATCTACGGCATCACCTGGGATGACAGCATAGAATCCTTCCCCATAGAAGATCT
>CADBRY010000153.1 GCA_902797195.1 uncultured Eubacteriales bacterium | reverse complement strand
CCAATGTTCGGGACTGCCGACCATATGGCGTTTTTTATTCTTTGCTGATACTTTTTCTCAATCTGTGCCCGCTTTATTTTGTCGATTCTGAAGAAAGTAATCACATTTAGAAGCTTCACAAGGATATTCAGAAGTGCCTCATCTTTTGGCATCTGCTCCAGATTGAGGTTGTTTAAGATCGCTTCGTATTCTTGCTCCAAAATGTATTCATCGTTGTAATCTACAATCTGTGACACAGAAACTGTGCACATATTGAGGGCATAAGCGGCTTTTAGCTGCTCCTGCATCTCATAAATGTTATCGCTCATAGGTGTTGCTCCTCCTGAGTTATCGAAGATCAATTTCCAGCATTATTGGAATATGGTCGGATATCTTTTCCTTATATGTCTTGAATCCACCGGCTTTTTCAACAGCATTCAGTCTGCAGGGTTCTTTCTGTACAACGCTGCGTCTGGTTCGATCATCATAGGTAAAATGGTCATAATTACTTGAATAGTCGTCGGAATCTGCGTTTACCGTGGAAAGATCGGCTTGTCTCGTATGTATCCAATAAAACCCGTACTCTGTGATCGTTCCAGAGGTATTCAAAATATTTTTCTGCGCATCGACTATCATCAATGAGGGGACTATAGGGGAGCCTGCGCCACTTTCGGCCAGATTAAGATTGTAGTCCCCAAGAATAATGGTGTATGGAACAACGCAATTGGTATCGTTATGATCATCGCTTACCGATGTGTAAATATTGCGAGCCAAGACATTAAATTCTTTTTGCCTCATTCCATATGCACCGTGTTCAACCACTTTAGAAAGATTATCTTCGCTTGGTTTCTTGTAAATAAGGTGTGTGGTGATAAGCCGGATTTCAGCGTTCGGCATGTTCACCAGTTGGAACCTGCCATAGCCAGGGTCTCGGATAAGCTTCATTTCTCCCCTTGAAAAATCTGTTTTGTACTGGCGATATATTCTCGGCCTGATTTCCTTGCCGTTGGCATTTACCGGACACTTAAACTTATCCGTTCTCCATAAAAAAGCATATCCTTCGCCTCGTGAATCATCACCCAGGTATGGGTACCATTTGCTGTCTGTTTTTGGATCGAGCCAGCACATATCCCAATTGTCTCCGAGACGGCTTCTCAGAGAGTACTCATATGCCCGAGCCTGTCCCGAGGCATCGTTGAGTGAAATGCCCTGGAGAATCTTTCCTTCGCTCAGCACTTCTTGAAGCGCGATGATATCAAACTCACTTATAATATCCGCCATCATCTCCAGATCGCGCTTTGCCCCTGCTCCAAGCGAGAGATTCCGGACATTGAATGATCCAATCTTGTAAGACATAGGTGGATCTCCTTATGAGTGCTTTCTAATCATCTCCGCCATTAGTTTATCTAACGGTTTATCGTTCAGCGTGACTCCTTCTACAGGCTCCAGGAGTTTGAAAGCCTTATCGAAGTCTTCGCCTTTAGTAAAAACATATCCAAACATAGTACCACCGGCAACATGAATTCTCGCATCATAACCCGCTTTCTTCAGCAGACTGACGGCATACATGGTCTTTTCGGTGTCTTCTACGTCTTCTGTTGAAATTGCATAGCAGTATACCGCCTTAGAAGCCACCTTTGCCTTAGTTTGGTCTATTGTGTCTTTGACGGATTTTGCGGCCGTGAAAAAGCCTTTACCCGCTTTTTTCGCGGTTTTCGTTATATCGGAACCGGTTTTTACAAGCAATTCTTTTGCATCCTGGACCTTATCCGGCTTGTCAAAGGAACTAAAATCCGGCTGCATCGCATCGCTAGCTACCGTGGCATGGACCGCGCCGCCGGGAAGCTCTCCGTCAACCTTGAGAGGTGTCCCGGCGGGAATGACTTTGTCGACGGCTCTGTCAAGGACATCAAAGACGCTAAGCGTTGCATCTCCATCTTCATCCTGCGCCTTGGAGGGATATTTCTTCTCGAAGTAATATAGGATTCTCATCTCCCGACTGTCGAGAAAATCGATTACAGAGAAGATGATACCTTCAGGCACTCCATAGTACGCTTCCGCAACAGAACCGGTAATTGCCGCAATGGTATCGCTATCGCCACCAACCGATATAGCGTTCCTAATAGCATCCTCAAAATCCGTAGACTCAAAAAATGCCTCCAGCGCTACCGGGACCGATCCTTGGCAGGACACATCAAATTTGTATGCCTTTCTGATCTGGTCCAGAGTAAAACCGATTTCGTAGTAATTTTCCTGAATGTAATTCCGAATTTCTTCTTTGCTCTTTCCACTTCTCGCAAGGAAGATAGCTACCGAGATTGCCTCGGCTCCTTTCATCCCTTCTGGGTGATTGTGGCTGATTTCCGTAACTGCTGCGGCAAATGCTTTTGCCTCATCTAAAGAGGCAGCAGCATATCCACATGGGCCAACGCGCATAGCAGAACCATTGCCATAACTGTTATACGGCTTAGGATCGTCAGACCAAATCCATTTATAGAAATTGCCGCCATACCCAGCGTTTTTATACAGTCTTCCGAGCTCCTGCATACTGGAAATGGCTTGCTGGGATAATCCTCCGAAATCATCACCGCAGGCAAGGAAGGCCTCTGCCAGCGCCAAAGACATCACGCTATCATCTGTGAGTCTGCATTTTTTATCAAACAGCTCAAATTCTTTCGATTTATGATTTGCCCGCTCAAATCGTGATCCAGCAACATCGCCGATAATAGCACCAATCATTTTTTCGTTTCTCCTTCTATCATCTGTATATAATCGCCTTGGCTCCTGATCCACATGTCTATGCCTTTTCCAAAGACTTCCGCTTTGATCGTGTAACCGTCGTCGTCTTCATCGGTAATCACGGCAGTAGGAAGCCGGTCAAGGATCGCATCCACATCTGGACCGGTATATCTGAATCTTACCCTTTGCAGTTTTCCACCATACATAAACTGAACACGTTTACGGAATTCGCCTTCTTCGAAGCGGCTAGAGTACGGGATGTTGAATTGCTCATCAAGTGTCTTTAGCTTCTTTATCCTGTCAATACGATATATGGTAGGAAAAGAATCATTGATGACGTCAAAATCATTGCGTGATTGATCTTCGTCATCCAGAAAAGCTGTCAGGTAGAAATAGTATTCGGAGAACATAATGGCAACTGGCTTAAGCTTCCTTACAACGATCTTCCTGTCCTTTAGCCTCTCATACTTGATTTCGACATAGTGAGACGTACGGATGGCCATCCCAATTTCCCACAGCAAATCTATAAACACGGTTTTGTGCCGGGGTTCAACGTAATGAAAGGCTTCATTTCTAATGAGATCGCCGACAACTTGCTGGTTTGCCTCTGGAGCGCAGCAACTGATCAGCCGGTCCAGTATGTCATTCATTTCCTTTTTAGTAAATGCACGACTATCTAGCAGGATCTTACATATGGCCAGAATCTCACTATTTGTAAGCCTGAGCTTATAAATCTGCTCCAGCCGGTAGCCCTTATTTTCCCGATCATAAACAATCGAGTTTATAAAACCATGCTGCAGGGCATCGTTTTCAAGATAACAGCGGATATCATCAATATCGCGCTGGATACTCCTCTCATTGACGCCATATCTTTCAGCCTCTTCGCCTTTATAGATAAGGTGTCCGTTCATTAGTTTCGTGTATAAGTCCAGAATTCGTGCAATTTTATCGCCTTTTGGAGCATCCATAAAGCGCCTCCGCTATTCGTATCAGTTGTTTGCCACCAAGTATTTAATGAACCTACGTGCCTCCGAGAGCGGGTCATACGGGAACAAATCATCGTATTTTTCATCTTCGGTCCATTCCATCAATAGGCCGTTTTTGTAATCTGGAACATACGGATCTCGCGCCCAGTGATCAACCTCTAACAGCAGCTCACTGCTTCCGCGACACATCAAATCTAACGTCCCTTTGCGGTATCCTGGCATCCCATCTCTTGATTGGAAAGACGCATCGATAAAGTGAATCTTTCCATTCAGCCGAATATTGAATCCCAATTCATAGCTGACTGGCCCTAGATTACCTTCATTGTCCGGGAAACGCATCTTGCGTATCCCACAAGCATAACGGTTGCCTTTTGGAGTTAAACCGCACTTGGCATATACAAGGCACTGATGCTCATCCATATCGGCATGGAATTTGCTGATTAAATCCTGGAAATCATTTAGCGGCATGGATTCGGTCTCGGCTACTGGCCAACTCATGCAGATGCCACTCATGAAGGGGGTGCCTTTCCCAAATCCGATATATGCCCGTTTTCCCCATCCTGGCAGCTCTTTGGGGATCGGCTGGTTCAGTTTGTTGCGGTAGTCATCTGGAATTTCATATGGTGTTCTAATTGCAGAGGATTTAGCTACAGCTGCCTTGACACCGCCTGCAGCTTTCAATGCTGCCTTTGCCATAGCGGCAGGAGTGAGGGTGTTTTCCTTGCTGCCCTCCGTTTGGCCCTCATCCTCGATAATATCGACTTTATATGCGCCGTTACGGACCACGTCATCACTGAATAATCTTCGGAGCATCGCCTGCTTATCCTCCGGCTGGTCTTTCTGACTGCCTTCATCGGCTGGCTCAGATGTTTTTCTCCGGGGCTTCTT
>CADBRY010000152.1 GCA_902797195.1 uncultured Eubacteriales bacterium | reverse complement strand
TCGGCAAAATCGCTTACCATTTTTCTTACGAATTCTTGTTCCTTCGTCAGTTGAAAGTTCATTTAAATGCCTCCTTCAGATTATTTCGTGGCGTCGGAAGACCCTCCGCCGAATGGATGAATGTATCGTTATTTTTATAACAAAATACACCGCTACTATTAAAACATTTTTACAATGCTAATGCAAGAAGTATTTGATAAAACGACGACTGTCGAAATTTTCAGTTTATTGCAAAATCAACGGTTGCGGCTCCGCACTACCTCATTGTCCGCTCCTTCATGGTACCATTCCTGTATGCCTGGACAAGGGCTTTCAGCTCTTCCTTTTCCCTTTTCAGTTCCACCCCTATATCCGTGTCGGCGATGAGCATTCTCTTGCTCATGTTCTTCACTATGGTTATCACAGGGGAATGGAACTGCTGGGTCCCGTCCTCCTTAAGCGGACTGTAGGGCTTATGCTCAGCCAGAGCCATGTATCTGGAGTTGTATATGAAGGTATATCCGGCTATTCCCGTCTGTTTCTGATAGGCCTTGGACATTCCTCCGTCTATGACGAAGAGCTTGCCTCCGCCCTTTACCGGGCTTTCTCCATCCTTGATCTTCACAGGCACATGTCCGTTGAGGATCACTGAGTTTTCGGGATCCAGACCGAATTCCTTAAGTATCATGTCGCAAATCTCCTCTTTTGCGATCATCTTGTAATATGGCACAGTGTGTTCCTTATGGGTCTTCTTGTCATCTATGAAGCAGCGCTCCAGAGTCGTCATCTGGTCCTTTCCAAAGAGGGGTGAATCGGCTCCGAGCCACAGATACCACATCAGGTCTCCCGACTTGCCTCTCCTCTTTGCCGGCTCATCCTTGAAATATGCATCTCTCACCGCCTTGTCCAGGGCATCCATGTATGCCTTGCCTTTATATGTCTTGCCGTTCAAAGTGCATTCCTTGAAGGAGCCGTCCTCGTTCATGGGTATGCAGCCGTGATAGAGCAGATTCCCGTTGACTATCTTGTAGAGAGCCCCGTGGGTGATAATGAATCTGATATGTGCCTGGAGCTTGTCGTTCTGAAGGAAGGCATTGGACAGCCCCTTCATCACTCTTTCCTCATCATCGTTGAGCTTGTATGGATCCTTTGGATCGATGGTGGGGAAGTTGGTGTCGTTGAGTTCATAGGTCTCCCCTCTTATTTCGATGGTTCCCTTTTCGTAGTCGATCTTATCAAGGAGCAGACGATGATCCATATTGTATTCGGGATGGGCCTTGATCCTCTGGCCCTCGATCTTGAACTGGCATATGGATATGGCCTTGTTCATTCTGGCCGCCAGATTTTCATCCGTGGGATCGTACTTGTTTTCCTCTATCACCTTGGGCATGAATTTGGTGCAGGGATCGTTTCCGTAGTATTTTTGCGCCATGAGAGCCAGGGGTCTGAGGTTGATCCCGTATCCCACCTCCAGCATGTCGAAATTATTGTAGTTGATGTTCATTCTCAGGCAGTTTGCGATGCACGCCCAGTTGCCCGTGGCAGCTCCCATCCACACGATGTCGTGATTGCCCCACTGAAAATCAACTTTGTGGAAGTCCATAAGGTAATCCATGATGTAATCAGGGTGTGAGCCCCTGTCCCATATGTCTCCGATAATGTGCAGGCTGTCCACCGCAAGGCCGCTGATAACGTCCGACAGCTCGATAATAAATTCCTCGGCCACTTCACACTCCACCATGGTGTTTATGATCTGAGTGTAATAATTGCCCATGTTGGCTTCATCGTCGGTGTGGAGAAGTTCGTCGATGATATATGCGTATTCCTCGGGAAGCCTTTTACGAATTTTCGACTGTGTGTATTTGTTGGCTACGGATTTACAGATGAGTACAAGATTGAATATGGATGTCTTGCACCACCTGTCGAAGTTCTTTTCGCTCTTTTTTCTTCTTTCAATTTCCGCCTCTGCATTGTAAACTAGGGCAGCCAGGGATTCCCTTTCTTCAGATGTAAGATCCGGCCCGAATATTTCATCGATCTTGCTTTTGATGACTCCCGATGCGCTTTTGAGCATATGGATAAAAGCCTCATGTTCTCCATGAAGATCGCTGAGATAGTATTCGGTTCCTTTTGGAAGGCTCAAAATAGCGCTGAGATTAACTATTTCCTGAGTTGCGGACTTCACGTCCGGATATAGTTTGGAAAGGTTTTTAAGCAGGTTCTGGTCGATCAAGATACTATCCTCCACAATAAAATTTACCGGTGAATAACAATTGCCTTTACATTCTAACACACACTCATGCAACTTCACAATTTCCATATATTTCCATCACATGATTATCACAATTAATTTCCATAATTTGGTAATAACATGGATGCGCATCATGTAAAAGCAACGGACGCTCACCGGCGTCATATCACGAGGAGGTATTGTAGATGAGAAAGAGATTTAAAAAGGTCCTTTTGGTTGCCTTTGCATTGCTCCTTTCCTTCTGTACCATCGCCCCTCTCACAGGACAGCCTGCACACGCTGCACGGGACTGGGGAGGCTATATGTGGAAGATCGAAGGCAAAAGGATATATGTGGGACAGACCGGAGGGTCCTGGAAAACAGGGATCAAAGCAAGAGCAGATGGAGGACCCGGCGATACCATTCACATGGGTTCAAGCAAATCCGTATCCAATTCCATCACTTCAACCTGCGGAATATCCAAAAAAACCCTGAATGCGGCGTTTTCATTCAACGTGAGCAGAAGCTGGTCCACCACCGCATCCAAGACTTACGGTCTTACAGGCAAGAAAAAAGGAACATGGTGGACTATCCAGTACAAGCCCATACACAAAAAGTACAAGGTCAAAACCAGGCAGTACAGCTTCATCAACGGCAAGTGGCGCAAGACATCCAAGACGAAGTGGATCTATGCAAAAAGATTCGATCACTTTGCCTACAGATTGGTAAAAAGCAGCGCGCCGAAATAAACGCCCAATGAACTGACGCCAATCACAAAATCAAGATTCAGGAGGACACTATGGACAAGAAAAACAACGGACCCGGGGGAATCATCAGGAGATTGACTCCTTTGTGCATCACACTTGCCGCCACAGCTATAGTGCTGCAAAATGCCTTCACCGCAAGAGCGGCAGCATCAGCATCCGACGAGCCACTGCAGCCTTTGATGGACTGGCTTAGCCCGGCTGCAATGGCCTTTCTGGGGGCCGGTTATATCGTCTCCATACTTATGCTGTGCTATAATCTCCCCGGAAGAAAACAGGAGACTCAATAGAGTCTCCTGCTTTTTTATTCTTCGCCGCTTGTTGCTCTCCATGCATCCGCCTTACCGTCCCTGAGATCCTCAAGGTTGTATGGGGTGGCCTGGTACAGATAATAGTTGAGCCAGTTGCTGAAAAGAAGATTCGCATGGCTCCTCCATCTGAAGAGTATCTCCTCTTCGGGATCATCATTTCTGAAATAATTGCAGGGCACACGGATATCCATTCCCTTGTCCAGATCCCTGAAATACTCCGATGCGAGAGTACCCTTGTCGTATTCCTGATGACCGAGGACGAAGATCTGTCTGCCGTTTTCCGTGGACAGTATATGAGGTCCCGCCTGGGGAGAGTCTGCAAGTATCCTCAGCTGAGGCTCCTTTTCTATATCCTCTCTTCTGGTCTCGGTATGTCTGGAATGGGGGGCATAAAAGACCTCATCGAATCCGCGCATCAGGGGATTTCTCGGCCTTACCACCCTATGTTCGAACACACCGAAGAGCTTTTCTTCAAGAGGATATTTATCGATTCCATAGTAATGGAACAGCGCCGCCTGAGCTCCCCAGCATATGAACATGGTGCTGTAGACATGAGTCTTTGCAAACTCGAATATCTCACACAATTCCTTCCAGTAGTCCACTTCCTCAAATGGAAGAAGCTCCACGGGAGATCCTGTAATGATCAGTCCGTCAAAATAGTCATCCCTTACCTCATCGAGAGTCCTGTAAAAGGATTTCATATGATCCTGGGATATGTGGGTGGACTCATGGGAATCCATTGCAAGCAAATTCATCTCCACTTGAAGAGGGCTGTTTGCAAGAACTCTGGCCAGCTGGGTCTCTGTTGCGATCTTCGTCGGCATGAGATTCAGTATCATGACCTTAAGCGGTCTGATATCCTGGCTCTGGGCTCTCGCCCTGTTCATTGTGAATATGTTCTCATCCTTCAGGGCATCCGCCGCAGGAAGTTTGTCGGGTATTATCAGGGGCATTTTATACTCGCTTTCTAAGGTTGATTATCATTTTATGCTCTTGCCTTTGCAAAGCCTTTTTCAAGATCCTCCATGATGTCGTCGATGTCTTCCAGTCCTACGGACAGACGTATCATTCCCGCCTCGATACCTGCCGCCTTAAGCTGTTCGTCCGTAAGCTGTCTGTGGGTCTCGCTTGCGGGATGGAGCACGCATGTGCGTATATCGGCCACATGCACCTCGTTTGATGCCAGCTCCAGAGAGTTCATGAACTTCATGGCAGTTTCTCTTCCGCCTTTGATGACGAAAGAAATGACACCGCTGCATCCTTTGAGATACTTCTTGCCCAATTCATAGCTGGGGTCGGACTTGAGTCCCGGATAGGTGACCGACTCCACAAGGTCGTTTCCTTCAAGGTATTCTGCGACTTTGAGAGCGTTTTCGCAGTACTGCTTCATCCTGATGGGCAGTGTCTCAAGGCCCAGGTTCAAAAGGAATGCGGAATTGGCCGCAGGATAGCAGCCGAAGTCTCTCATAAGCTGCATCCTTGCCTTTATGATATAAGCCATCTTGCCGTAGGCTTGCGTATATACGATTCCGTGGTATGACTCGTCAGGCTGGGTCAGCTCGGGGAAATCGCCCTTTGTCCAGTCGAAATTACCGCTGTCCACAATGACTCCCCCACCCTGCACTGCGTGTCCGTCCATATACTTTGTGGTGGAATGTATAACTATATCCGCCCCAAAGTCGAAAGGCCTGCACAGCACCGGCGTGGCAAAGGTGTTGTCCACGATAAGAGGCACATTGTGGCTGTGGGCGATATTGGCAAATCTCTCAATATCCAGAACCGTCATTGCGGGATTTGCTATGGTCTCTCCGAAAACAAGCTTTGTATTTGGCTTGAAGGCGTTGTGGATCTCCTCATCGGTGGCATTTTTGTCCACAAAGATACACTCGATGCCCAGCTTCTTAAGGGTGAATGCGAAAAGATTTACCGTGCCTCCGTATATCTCCGATGAACTTATCAGGCTGTCTCCCGCCTGGCACAGATTAAGTACGGAAAGAAGTGAAGCAGCCTGTCCCGATGTGGTACACATGGCTCCCACGCCCCCCTCCAGGGCATTTATCTTTTCTTCCACAGCCATTACCGTCGGATTTGCAAATCTTGAGTAGATCAACGATCTTGTGGGATCATCGAACACCGCGGCAACTTCCTCTGTGGAGTCGTAAACATAGGTAGTGCTCTGCACAATAGGCATAACTCTGGGTTCTGTGTTTTTGGGCTGGTAACCTGCATGCAGACATTTTGTCGCGTCTTTCATTTTAATTACCTCCTGTTTTTAGACAAAACCGCCCATCCCATAAGGCCTGAGCGGTTTTAAAATAATTGGTCGGGATGACTGGATTCGAACCAGCGGCCTTCGCGTCCCGAACGCGACGCTCTACCAAGCTGAGCCACATCCCGAAGCCATATGGCAACGGCAATATTCTAACATTTTGTGCAATCCCTTGCAAGGTTTAATTCCGCCCGGTAAGGTTAAATCCCACCCCGCTGCCTGTGATAAGCTCTGGCGTCGATGCAGTCCTTTTCTATCTGCGCCTTCAGCTCGTCGATGCCGGCGAACTTGCGCTCGTCCCGCACGTGTTTGATGAACTCCACCCTTATTTCTTCTCCGTAGATCTCCTCATCGAAATCGAATATATGAGTCTCGATGTTTTTGGCATAGTCCCCCACGGTGGGCTTGTTTCCCACGTTGGTGACCGCACGATGCTTCTCTCCCCTTAAGGTGCACATGCTTATATATACACCGTTTGGAGGAGTTACCATGGTCTCATCCACAACAAGGTTGCATGTGGGAAAGCCAATGGTCCTACCCAGTCTGTTGCCTTCGATGACCTTGCCGCCGATGGAATACACCCTGCCCATGAGCTTGCTGCATTCCTCCATCTCGCCTTTGGAGATCAGCTCTCTGATCCATGTGCTGCTGACCACCTTGTCATCGATCATGAAAGGCTCCTGGACGTGTATCCCAAAACCATGTTTCAGTCCCTCTTCCATGAGAACCTTGGGAGTTCCCTCGGCCTTGTAGCCAAAGGTGTAATTAAACCCGCAGTAGGCTTCTTTTATACGCAGTTTCTCTACCAGGATGCCGCTTATAAAATCCTCCGCTTTCATGGACAGGATCTCCTTGGTGAAGGGTATGTCTATCATGTAGTCCACGCCCATCTCCTCGATGATCCTGAGTTTGTCTTCCTCATATAGGATATTCTTTACGGGCTTCATGTTGGGAAGAATGGTGCTTGTGTGGTTGGAGAAGGTAAATACCGCGCTTTTAAGCCCGGCGGCTCTTGCGGATTCCACGGTCCTGTGTATTATCTCCTGATGACCCAGATGCACACCGTCAAAGTTGCCGAGGGCCACCACCGTTTCTTCTATATCTTTTATTTCTTCAAGTGAATAGTATACTTTCATTTTCCTTACTCTTTTGCTGCAAATACTTTGTCTGCCTTAAGAAGCCCCTTTTCTCTGTCTTCAAATCCGATCCCAAGGAAGAGTTTGCTTCCCTCTTCATAGACCCGGTATATCCGGTCATAACTGCGGCCTCTGGCATTTAAGGGGATCTCTCCCGTGCGGGCATCGGGCACTATCTCGGGTTTTTTGTCTATTCTGACCCGTCCCAGCACCGTACTGTTTCCCCGTCTGAAATACTCTGCCCGTTCTTTTGATATAAAGGCAACGCCGAACTTTTTTAGGGGTGCATCGGGCGGGAGGATCAGGGGCTCTATTATATCAGAGACCTCCTCCGGATCCATCTCCTTTATCTTCTCCGGGCTTATTGCCGATGAAAGATCCAGCTCGCCTATGGCAACTCTCTTTAAAGCTTCCATGGCACATCCCGTTCCCAGCTTCACTCCCAGGTCATGGCATATGGTCCTCACATATGTCCCCTTGGAACACTCAACGCTGAATTGGACTGTTCCCTCATCCAGGTTTATTTCTCCTGTTTCAAGGTGTTTTATGTGCACTTTTCTTACGGGCACATCTTCAACAGGAGCTTTTCCCGACCTTGCATATTCGTAGAGTCTCTTCCCGTCTATCCTTACGGCGGAATATGCCGGAGGTACTTGTTCCACTATGCCTTCAAAGTCCCTGAGAGCCCGGATCACGTCCTCCTCGGAGCTCCCTTCCACAGGTTTTTCCTCCAGTGTCTGCCCCCACACATCCTGAGTGTCCGTAGCGAGTCCAAGTCTGGCTCTGCACACATAGGTCTTGTAGTCAAGATCCATGTATTCCATTATGCGTGTCGCCTGACCTATGAATATGGGCAGAAGCCCTTCCGCCATTGGATCCAGTGTGCCTCCATGGCCTATCTTCTTTATGCCTTTCAGTCTCAGGACTCTTCGGCATATGGCCACGCAGTCATGTGACGTCCACTCCCCAGGCTTATTCAGTATCAGGATCCCGTCCTTCATGGGCGGTCTTCCTCCTCTATTGCTTTTTCTATATATTCGTGGACTGTTCTGTATGCTTCATCAAGAGGCATTTCAAGGGTGGCCCCCGCTGCCTTGATGTGTCCGCCGCCTCCAAGAGCTCTTGCGATCTTCTCTACATTGCCCCAGGACTTGGAGCGCATGCTCAGACTCACACCCTTATCCGTTTCTTTAAGGGTAGCGGCTATCTCCACCCCTCTCATCCTTATCAGATGATCGATCATGTGCTCCGCGTGTTCCAGGTCGGCATTGCATTTTTTAAGGTCTTCGGTGGATATCCCAACCATTGCTCCTCTTCCACCTGAAAACAGTTCTATCCGACTGAGGACGTTCGCCTCAAGTGCAACTTTTTTGGGGTC
>CADBRY010000151.1 GCA_902797195.1 uncultured Eubacteriales bacterium | reverse complement strand
GAAGTCGGTCAGGACCGTAGGATACTTGTCATGCAGCTTCTGCAGTCCGGCCAGATACTTGTCGCCCTTTGCCTTGGACTGTCCGGGCAGATCGTTCTCCAGCATGTATCTGATGGTGGAGATGAATGCGGAGCAGGCCAGCGGGTTTCCGCCGAATGTAGGTGATCCCAGGATCCAGGGATTGTCGAACATCTTGCCTTCTTCCCCTGTTCCGATTCCGGACTTCTCATATGTCCAGGGTCTTGCGATGATTCCCGAGATGGGTACCAGGCCGCCGGATGATGCCTTACCATAGGTCATGATATCCGGGGTAACTCCCTCGTGATCGCATCTCCACATGGTGCCTGTACGTCCAAGTCCTGTCTGGATCTCGTCGAAGATGAGAGCGATGCCGTGATCGTCGGCGATCTTTCTCAGATCTGCAAGATATCCATCGGGCGGGATTATGACGCCGGCCTCACCCTGAATAGGCTCAACGATGATAGCAGCTACTTTTTCACCGACCGCTTCAAGGTTTTCAACTGCGACTCTGGCAGCCTCAGCGTTACCGTATTCAACATGCTGTACCTGCTGTACCATGGGGATATAGTCTTCTCTGTATGCACCCTTGCCGCCTACTGAAATAGCACCCATTGACTTTCCATGGAAAGCGCCTACCGTCGAGATGTACCATCTTCCGCCTGTAGCAAGTCTCGCCAGCTTAAGAGCCATTTCGACAGCCTCTGCTCCGCCGTTTGTGAAGAAGCAGTACTGCAGATCTCCCGGCGTGATCATGCTGAGCAGATTTGCCAGATAACCTCTCAGCGGGTCAACCAGTTCCTGTGAATGCAGGGAGTATCTTCTCAGCTGTGCCTCAACGGTCTTTCTGATTTCGGGGTTGCTGTGTCCGCATGCGAATATTCCAAATCCACCGAGACAATCGATAAACTCAGTATCGTTAAGATCTCTGAATACATCCCCTTCATCTTCCCACTCAACAAAAGCGGCGTCTGTAGATACGGATTTTCTGTACTCAAGCCATCCCGGGTTGACATTCTCATTGAAGTTCTTGATGGAGTCCTGACTTATTGCCTTTTTCTCTTCATCTGTCAGCTTATCGGCCTCTATCATTCCTACGACTCTCTTGGCCTCTTCCAAAGCTTTTTTCATGTCTCTCTCAGACATAATACGACCTCCTTATCCTTCTCTTAAATTTGTTTGCTGTACGCCTGCACCTTGCGGCAATTACCGAATCAAGGGGCAGGGTATTGATAATCCCCACCAAAGCAAGATGGGGAGATCTTTTACAATTAAATTATATCGATTTAGCGTGTAAGTGTAAATAACAAGTATGCTGTATGATGATAACTATTTTCATATTCTTATGCGCTTGACTCTCAGGGAATTGAGTGCCACCAGGACCTGACTTGCGCACATGAATATGGCGGCCGCTGCGGGCATCATGGTCACCCCGGTGAACAAAGCCAGAAGTCCCGCCGCAAACACGATGGCTACCGTGTTGTATGTATATGCAAAGGCAACGGACTGCCTCAGGTTCCTCACGCTGAACCGGCTCAACTTCATTGCCCTTACAACATCGAGAAGGTCGTCGGTAACGAGAACTATGTCTCCACTGCTTAGATTTATTTCCTTGCCTGTGCCAATGGCAACGCCAAGATCCGATGCTTCTATGGCCGCCGAGTCGTATTCCCCGTCGCCAACCATGGCGACTATTTTGTTCCGCTCTTTGCGGATCTTTTCAACTATGTTTTTCTTTTCGGAAGGAAGGATGTCCGCGAAGATATGGTCTATTCCCATCTCGTTTCTGACCGCTTCAGCGGTCTGCCTGCTGTCGCTGGTGAGCATAACTACGTCGAGCCCCAGGTTCTCCATCTGAGTTATCGCCTTAAGGCTGGCAGGCTTCGGCACATCCCTTAGGGCGATGATCCCGAGGACTTTTTTTTCGTCCGCAAAGAACACCAGGCTCTTTCCCTGCTTGAACAGGTCCCTCGTTTGAGCAGGGTCTATGGATATGCCCATGCTCTGCATGTATGCCGCATTGCCCACGATGTAGATTTTGCCTTCGTATCTGCAGCGTATTCCCCTGCCTTCCACATACTCCATCGGCTCTCCTTCGGGAAGCTTACCGTACTTGCTCTCGGCCTCTCCTGAAATGAGTTTCCCGTAGGGATGCTCCGCTCCCTTTTCCAGTATCCCCGCAAGCTTAAGATCGAAGCCCTCTGCCATAGGGATGATATCGCTTATCTCCGGCATTCCCTCCGTTACCGTTCCCCTTTTGTTAAGGACTATGGTATTGATATCCCTGGTCTCTTCAAGGATCCCCGCTGATCTTATGAATATGCCGTGTTCCGCTCCCCTTACAACAGCCGCAAGCACCGTCATGGGCACCGCGACGGAAAAGGCATAGGGATTTGCTATGAGCATTATGGATATGCCTGTTATTGCCGCATCGATCAGACTCTCCCCGGCAAAGGACCACAGGGCCGCCATAACAAGCGCCACCGCCACGACAACGATTATGAACCGTCTCGCAATTTTCTCATATTTTTCTCCCATGGGAGATCTGGTCAGCACCGCCTTGCTGATGTGCATGATCAAACTTGAGATTATCCTGTCACCGCCTGTTCTCATCACCTTCACGGATATCTCCGATGTAAGGTTCCTGGAACCGGCCATGACCATGTCTCCGTCTTTCTTCTTCGCCGGGATCCTCTCCCCTGTGATAATCTCCTCATCGATGGATGTGCCTCCCGACAGTATCACTCCGTCTGCAGGCACCACCTCTCCCGGAAGGATCTGAATGATATCATCCTTGTGTATATCATCGTCCGATGGTTCGGTGGCGATCAGCTCCGTAAGATGGGCGTTGAGTTTGAGCTTTATATATGATTCAAGAAATCTGCATACGGCCATCGTCGTCAGGACCACTCCTGCGGTCACAAAGTGGAGTATGGCAACTGCCAGTATGGTCCCTATCGCCGCAAGAAGATTTTTCTCTGGTCTCCTTCGGGCGATGGATCTGTATGCATCAACAAAGCATCTGTTGTTGACGATTATAAGCAGCACAAGGAACACCGCCTGTACGATCTTCTTCGTCCCCGGCTCAACATCGATCAATCCAAAAGATGCTACCTGGGCTATAAGAAAGATCAAAGACAATGTCATTCTTTTTTTCAGGTCCGACTCCTTGGCTTCGTTCTCGTTTCTCGAGATAGCCTCCAGATAGTTCCTG
>CADBRY010000150.1 GCA_902797195.1 uncultured Eubacteriales bacterium | reverse complement strand
GGTGCGGCTGACTGCCTCGCCTACCTGCTTTGCGGCGACCTTTGCAGCCAGGGCCAGGGTTGCTTCAACAGAGCCGGTGGCGTCTTCCTCTTCTTCCTCGTCGATCAGCTCGAACACCCTCTCTGCCGCAGCCGCTGTGGACTGGAGAAGATTGACTATGTTTGCAACCTGTGCAATGGGGTGGTTG
Organism: uncultured Eubacteriales bacterium; assembly: GCA_902797195.1. Lineage (GTDB taxonomy): Bacteria > Bacillota > Clostridia > Peptostreptococcales > Anaerovoracaceae > Lentihominibacter. Next base: position 3,280 of record CADBRY010000150.1, on the reverse strand, counting down.
AAGTTCCTGACGTATTGTATGAAGGCCTGGATGTCCCCGATTGAGATCCTTCCCTTGATAGCCAGATATCCGCCAAGGAGGCACACCATGACATAGGCCAGATTGCCTATGAACTGGGTCATTGGCATCATCATTCCCGAAAGGAACTGGGACTTCCATGCTGATTCGCATAGCTTATCGTTGTACTCTTCAAAGGTCTCGATGGTCGCAGGCTCTCTTCCGAAGGCCTTTAGAACATCGTGGCCCGAATACATTTCCTCAACATGACCGTTGACGTGGCCAAGGAATTCCTGCTGCTTCGCAAAATGCCCCTGGGATCTGCTGACCACAAGCCTTATCACTCCCATTGAGGCGGGGATGACCACAAGTGCGGCGAGGGTCATGATGAGGCTTATCCTCAGCATCATCAAGAATATGCCCACCAGAGTTATGGCGCTTGTTATCATCTGAGTTATGCTTGTTGACAGGGCCTGGTTTACAGTCTCTATATCGTTGACCATACGGCTCTGAAGTTCGCCATGAGTCTGTTTGTCAAAATATTTCAGGGGCAGCCTGTCCAGCTTCCTGGACATTTCATCCCTGAGAGTGTAGATGACTTTCTGGGAGACACCTGCCATCACCCATCCCTGAAGGACACCAAAAATGAAGCTGGATCCATAGAGAGCCAGAAGCAGGATGAGGATAATCAGCAAACCCCTGTAATCCACGCCATTTCCGGTAACTCCTTCCACGACTCTGTCTGTCGCCATTCCAAGGATGGCCGGAGAGATTATGCTGAAGACGGTGCTTGCTATGGCGCACACCAGCACCACGATAAGGCGTCCCGTATAAGGCTTCAGGTATTTCATGAGGTTCTTCATGGTTCCCTTAAAGTCCTTGGCCTTTTCGCCGGGCATCATCTGTGCGGCCCTTCCGCCGCCATGTTTCTTTCCGCGGGTCTGCGGGGTTCTCGGGGTTATGGTTTTTTCTTCACTCACTGACCACACCCCCTCTCTTCGTCACCGGCGGGTGCCACAGGTTCATTTTCCCCGGCGGGCGCGGCTGTCACAGATTCGTTCTCCCCCGCACCGGCGGCGGCAAGCTCTTCGTCGCTGAGCTGGGATCTGGCGATCTCCTGGTACACCTCGCAGGATCCAAGAAGCTCTCTGTGAGTTCCGCTGCCCACGATCCTTCCTTCGTTCAAAACCAGGATCCGGTCCGCATCCAGTATCGTATTGATCCGCTGGGCAACGATGATCACCGTGCTGCCCTTTGCGTATTCTTTAAGAGCTTTTCTCAGGGCCTTGTCAGTCCTGAAATCCAGAGCGCTGAAACTGTCGTCAAAAATATAGATGTCCGGCTTTCTCACAAGAGCCCTTGCGATGGATATCCTTTGCTTCTGCCCTCCGGAAACATTTGTGCCTCCCTGGGCGATGGGCTCCTGAAGACCCTTATCCTTCTCGGCGATGAAATCTTCAGCCTGGGCAACCCTGACCGCCTCTTCCAGTTCTTCTAACTCGGCGTCTTCCTTGCCGTAGCGCAGATTGTCGGCGATGGTCCCCGAGAAAAGATTGCCTTTCTGTGGGACGAAACCGATCCTGCTTCTAAGTTCCTCCTGGCTCGCGTCCCGCACATCGATGCCGTCTACGAGGACCTGTCCATCGGTCACGTCGTAGAACCTGGGAATCAGCTGGATCATGGTTGACTTTCCGCTGCCGGTGCCCCCGATGATGGCCGTTGTCTTTCCCGGTTCCGAGGTGAAATCGATGTCCGAAAGAGTATTTGCTTCCGCTCCCGGATATGCAAAATCAACGTTTCTGAACTCAACCCTGCCCTTTTGGGGCTGCTTGGCGTCATCAAAACGCACGGGATCGCCCGGATCTTCAATGCTGTTTTTCGTGCCCAGGACCTCTCCTATTCTTTGAGCCGAGACGATGGCTCTGGGAAGCATTATGAACATGGCTGTTACGAACAGGAAGGACATGATCACGTGCATGGCGTACTGAAGATAGGCGAGCATGTCGCCGATCATAAGTTTTTCCGCCTCGATCAACTGGGCTCCCGCCCATACTATCAGAATGCTGACCCCGTTCATTACGAACATCAGGGCAGGCATCATAAATGACATGGCCCGATTGATGAAAATGTTAATGTCCCTGAGTTCGATGTTGGCTTTGTCGAAACGGATCTCTTCCTGTTTTTCCGTGGTGAATGCGCGAATGACAAGGATGCCTTCCAGCCTTTCTTTCATAATGAGGTTGAGCCTGTCCAGTTTTGACTGGAGGACTTTGAACTTTGGAAGTACCATGAAAAAGGCAATTCCCATCACGCAGACGATGGCTGCGAGGGCGACCCCTATGGTCCAGGAGAGCGGAACGCTGGTGTTCAAAGCTTTATACACCGCACCTATGCCCATGATGGGGGCAAAAAGGGCCATCCTCATAAGCATGGTGGTGGTCTGCTGTATGGTCTGTATGTCGTTGGTGGATCGGGTTATGAGAGAAGCCGTTGAGAATCTGTTCATTTCAGTGGCGCTGAAACCCACCACCCGGCTGAAGAGAGCGCTTCTTATATTTCGGCAGATCCTGGCCGCCGAAAGAGCCGCAAAGAGAGACCCGGCTATGGAGCACATCATTGAGCAGGCGGATACGGCTATCATGATCGTGCCCTTGTCCTTCACATAGGACAGATCTCCCTTGACGATCCCGTTGTCTATGATATCCGACATGTATCCGGGCAGGGCAAGCTCACACATCGCCTGACTGAACAGGAATGCCATGACAAGAAATACAAAGGGGATATATTTAACATAGTACCTGAGGGTGTATTTCATTTATCTGCTCCTTGATGGTTTGCCCTTTGATCCATCAGCAGTCCTCACTGTCACTTCCCCTGTTGTAAGAATCTCTCTGCTTCCGTCGCTTTTTATTATTTCAAGACCGCCCTCATCGCTTATTCCCGTGACTCTGGCCGGTATCCCTTCCAGCTCATCGTCGGGATTTTTCCGGTAGGTTCCCCGATAAACCAGAACATCCTCGCCTATGAGCATGCTCTTCTCCCTGTAGGTGGTCATGAATCGCCTCTCCTCGATCCGGGAAACATAGTCCAAAAACCTGCTCATGATCTCCGCTATGAGTTTGGCTCTCGGCCAGTCCCCTTCGATGGCTCCGGCAGTTTTTTTCAGTTCTTTTGGGAATCCCTCAAGGCTGGTGTTTATCCCTATGCCTGTGATCATGTAGTCTATCTGGCCGCTTTCAAAGTCGGCTATCCCCTCCGTCAGGATCCCGCATATTTTCTTTTT
>CADBRY010000149.1 GCA_902797195.1 uncultured Eubacteriales bacterium | reverse complement strand
GATGGAGGAGAAGTACGGTGGAAAGGCAACGGCTGCCCGCAGGATCATAGCTGTGACTGACAGTGACAGCGGCTATCTCAGAGAGTTCGCAACAGACATGGATCTGGTAACTTTAGAGATCCCAAAGGATGTGGGAGGCAGGTTTTCCATAATGACCCCCGCAGGACTCTTACCCATGGCTGTTGCGGGAATCGATGTGAGGGAAATGCTCAGAGGCGCGGAAAAAATGGCGGCCTCACCTGCATGGGACTCCTACGCTACGGACTATGCCATCGGAAGATACCTGATGCAGTCAAAGCACGATAAAGTGCTGGAAGCGATAGCATTCAATCACTCTGCCATGAGCTGGTTCGGAGAGTGGATGAGACAGCTGTACGGGGAGAGCGAGGGAAAAGACGGCAAAGGCATTTGGCCGGCCATACTTCAGCTGTCCACAGATCTTCACTCCATGGGGCAGTTCCTGCAGCAGGGAAGGCAGATGTTTTTTGAGACTCTGATCATCATCGACGGCTGCGACGATGAGATAATCGTGCCGGCGGGACCTCAGGCAGGCATGAGCCTTGAGGAGCTGAACGATGCCATGATAGAAGGGGTCATCAACGCTCACAAAAATGACGGGATCCCCCTTGTGGAGATCCATGTGCCGGAGCTCACACCATTTTACTTTGGACAGCTGGTGTACTTCCTTGAAACTACATGCGCAATAACCGCCATGCTCTCAGGAGTCAATCCCTTTGACCAGCCGGGAGTGGAAGCATATAAAAGAGAAGTGAGAAAAATCTGCGGATTTTAGAGGGCGGATCATATAAAAATAAACAAATTCCAGATTATACTTTACAGGAATAAATAAAAAAAGATATAATTGTCTTTGGACGCACGGGTCTTGCCGCGCGTTGGCCAAATTAGTCAAAGAAGGCCTTGCCAATCAGGCAATCAGGCTGGAAGAGCTATATTTAAGGAGGAAAAATCTATGAAGAAAATCGGCGTAATGGGAACAGGAACAATGGGTTCCGGAATCATTCAGGTTTGTGCAGCAAACGGATTTGAAGTTGTTATCCGCAGCAGCAAGCAGGAGTACATCGACGGCGCACTGGCAAAGATCGATAAGAATCTCTCCAAGATGGTTGCCAAGGAAAAGATCACAGAAGATGACAAGGTAGCAACACTGGGAAGAATCTCCGGCGGCACAACCTTTGATGTTCTTAAGGACTGCGATCTCATCATCGAGTCATCAACAGAGAACATGGATAAGAAAAAGGAGCTCTTCCAGCAGCTTGATGAAGTCTGCAAAGACGATGCTATTCTGGCAACAAACACTTCAGCACTCTCCATCACAGAGATCGCTGCTGTTACATCAAGACCTGACAAAGTCATCGGAATGCACTTCTTCAATCCCGTTCCGGCAATGAAGCTGGTTGAGGTAGTTAAGGGAATCGCAACCTCCGACGAAGTCAAGACAGCTGTTATCGAAGCAACTGAGGCTCTGAAGAAGACTCCCGTTGAAGTTGCTGAAGCTCCCGGATTTGTTGTAAACCGCGTGCTGATCCCAATGATCAACGAGGCTGTCGGAATCCTGGCAGATGGCGTTGCTTCCGCAGAAGGAATCGACACAGCAATGAAGCTTGGTGCAAACCACCCAATGGGACCCCTTGCTCTGGGCGACCTCATCGGACTGGATGTATGCCTTGCTATCATGGAGACTCTCTTCAACGAGTACGGCGATCCTAAGTACAGACCCAATCCTCTTCTCAGAAAGATGGTCCGTGCAAACAAGCTGGGCATGAAGACAGGAGAAGGATTCTTCGACTACAACAAATAAGAATGGTCTGAAGGATTGAATAATATGGACAGATAAAAAGCTGCGGCACCGCATTGTAGGTGCCGCAGCTTTTTGTCATCATGTTTTCTGATTCAGATGGTTCGTTGTCCCGGCCGAGCCTGTCAGAGTTACTCGATGGAGTCGATGTCTATAGAGTAGCCCATGAGTTCGCCCACATCTCTGATCTTTCCCTTCACAACGATGGAATCTCCCTTGGACATGCCCTTGATCTTATCCAACTGGCTATCGTCCTTTATATAACACTGTATGATAGTAAAATCCAGTTCATCGTTGGTGTCGATATCGAAATATGATCCGTCGCTGTCTATGCTGCCCAGCTTACCGGAGATGGCGTAGTAATTTCCTGCATACTTGTCCTTTGCGGAAGCCGCGTTGGCTTCAAGGTCGTCTGCCAGCTGGTCAGCCGAGATCTCCTCGTATTCAACGGCTTTTTCCGTTGCCTTTTCCGTTGCCTTTGCACCTTCATCGCTACCCGTGTTGCTGTCATTTTCAACATTTGCAGCCGGTGCGGTGTCTGAGGGCGCATCGTCGCCGCCACCCATAGCGGCTCCTCCGATCCCCAAAACGACCAGTATTATGAGAATGATAAACCAGGCTCTCTTGTAGATCGGCTTCTTGTTTTTTGCACCACAATTCGGGCAGGTTTTAGCGGACGACGCGATTTGTGCGCCGCATGATTTGCAGACAGTCATTTTATTAGCCATAAAAATACCCTTCCTTTCCTTGTAATAAGACCTCCCATAAGGAGGCGAATGATTCCAGGAACAGTATAGGGTTTTCCGGTCGGCATTTGTCGTGCTGTCAGCACGATCGGTGTTATAGAGAGGGGTTCTAAGTGGTTTTGCAGAAGGGATGCGGTTGGTGGACCGGAGGCCGGTTGCGGTCAGTGGACCGAACGCAGATCAGCGGGCGGGCTGTCTAAACGTCCAGTGGGTCCAGCCCATATCGATCCAGCAAAAGATTGACCTCCAGGGCATCATTGACCCCGCTGTTTATGGCGATTGCGATCCTTACATCCCGCTTGTCTCGTGGGTAGAGAGGCGCCAGGCCGGAGATCTCCAGAGCGCGCTGCGTCTGTTTATAGGTCATCTCCGAAGCTATGCAAAGGGCAATGATTTTGTCTCTGCCGGGGTTGCTCTTTGCACCTGAGAGGATCTGATACACGTAGTTGCTGCTGATCCCGCAGCGCTTGACAACTTCCGCTCTGTCCATGTCTTTGGCCTCGATATGCCGCTGCAGGAAGCTGTGGAATGTCTCGTCACCATCGATCCCGTGGTCGGATATAAAGCTGTCCGCGGCACCATGGTCTTCCATTTCCTCGAGGATTCTCGAGAGTCCCCGTGTTGTTTTTTCATCCATTTTAATACCTCAATGAATAATAATATCGGTTGCTGCTATGGTACAATAAGGTCTAAGCAAAGACAAGATGCGGCAGAGAAAAGGAAGCGGGAAATGAAAATCGAAGACGAACTCACCCTGTCATTTTATAAAGAGATATCAAAGCTCGATGAAAAACGTGACATATGGCTGGTCCAGCACGTTGAGAATAAGGAAATTTTCGTGCGGAAAATTCTGAAGGTCTACGACAGGGAAGTGTACACGTACATGAAGGAGAAGAGATTTCCCTACACTCCTGAAATCATCGAGATGATAGAGGATGGGGAGAACCTTATCCTGATAGAAGAATATGTGCAGGGCAAAAGCCTGGATGTGATCCTGGGAGAGGGCGTCTTTTCGCCGGAGGATGCAAAGGCAACGATTCTTAAGATCTGCGAGATCTTAAAGCCTCTGCACACTCATGTCCCGGCAATCGTGCACAGGGACATCAAACCCGGCAATATAATAGTGAAAGACAGCCAGATCTACCTCATAGATTTCGATGCTTCCCGGGACTACGAGCCCGACAAAAACAAAGACACCGTATTGATGGGGACAAGGGAATACGCCGCCCCTGAACAGTTTGGGTTTTCACAGTCGACACCACGGACCGATATCTACGCCCTGGGCGTCCTTATGAATGTGATGATCACCGGGAAGTTCCCCGCTGATGAACTTGCCAAAGGAAAAGCAAGAAAGATAATAAAGAAATGCACGGCAGTCGATCCCAAGGACAGATACGCCTGCGTGGAAGATTTGGAAAATGCCATCAAAGGCAATCCTTCCTCTTATGCCCCGCCGGGCTTCAGGGCCCGCAATCCACTGTTCATGATACTGGGGGCCTTTGGCTACATCGCCATTTTCTCGATCTCTCTTACACTTGATATCACAAAATCCGATGGCACCCCGGCCGGCACCGTTGAAACCATAGTAAGCAGATTCGCTATACTCATAATCTTTTTGGGGCTTACCTTATATTGGGGAAACTACAGATTCTTCTTTGAAAAATTCCCTTTCAAGAAGATGAAAATGCTCCCGCTGGAGATCCTGCGCATTGCAATGGGAACAGCACTCATTGCCTTTCTGCCAATACTGGTCCTTGCCCTCCTCTTCCCTTGAGGCCCATCCTCGAAAGATCGCTGGACCGTTAACCTCGCCTCTTAGTGTCCCGTTGGTCCGGCGGCTTTGTCTCCCGGCGGTTCGAGGCTGTTTAACTTCGCCTCCCAGCGGTTCGAACGGTATAACTGTGAATAAATGCTCTTTTTCAGCCGTATTGTGTACAGTTTTAATATGAACAAATGCTTTAAAGATTTATCAAACTTTTATCAAACTAACTGCATGGTCAATTCTTATGATAACTCCGAGACGGATGTCATGCCGGCATCTGATGCCCGCCGGCCACCTCATATGAGAGCTGCCAGCATCTGGTGCCCACTGGCCGCCATATATGAGATCTGTCGGCACCTTGTATGAGAACCACCGGCTACCCGG
>CADBRY010000148.1 GCA_902797195.1 uncultured Eubacteriales bacterium | reverse complement strand
CTGCGGCACATAGCACTATCCGCTTATTGCTGCTTCCTTCCGGACCTGACAAGGTTCACGGCGTCCTATTGCGCAGGACCCAAACCATGCATGCGGAACTGTCAAAAGGCAATTTCATGCTCAATGATTATAATATGATTCTTTCCCGTCTTCAAGTGATTTCGTTGAATTCACTGCCGCAGTGAGGACATCTGATCCTGATCCTGCCTACACCCATTGGCACTTTGAGCCTGCCATGGCAGTGGGGACAGGAGATGACTATCATCTCTCTGGACAGCCTGAGTTCTTCCTGTTCAACTCCACCTTCGGGGGAGAAGGCCGATGAGGCATCGTCCTGTGAGTAGGCCTTCACCACATTGATGGAGATCATGTACATTATGCCTACGAATACCAGCAACACTATGGTTGCCATCGTATTTCCAAGGAAGGCGAGAGTATCGTATATGCCGTGTATCATCATCGGGACTATAAGGGCCGCCGCCTTGTATTTGAAAGAGCCCCGCCCATCCACCTGGGCCTTCTTTGCGGCTCCGTAGAACACCCCCATGAACAGGCCGCAAAATGCGTGAAGGGGCACAGCCATGACTCCTCTCATAAGGGCCACGTAAAATCCTCCCTGGATAACGTAAAGTACATTTTCAAGTACCGCAAAGCCAACGGCAACGGCGACGCCATAGACTATACCGTCGAATCTATACCCAAAACTTCTGTTGTTCCAGGACCCCAGTCTAAGAAGTGCATACTTGCATATTTCCTCACAGAGGGCCGCGGAAACAAAGGCCATGGAAAGAGCATAAGGGAGGCTCCCCTCGGGATAATTGGGCATGATGCCGTCCACAAAAGTCTCCATATAAACCGCGGGAACGCAGGATATCATTCCGAATATCACAAGCTTCAGGATCAGGCTCCAGGGTTCGCTTTCCACCTTGTCCATCCTATAGATGTAGATGATAATAAGTATGCCCGGCAGCAATGCCAGAAAAATAAGTCCGTTACTTCCCATCACAGGCTCCTTTCCACTATCTTGTATATTTCATCCGTGCCGGGAGGATCGATGGTTGTCCTGATCCTGCCCTCTCCTTCCTGTCCGCATGTAGGAACTCTGCGCACAAGATACACACCTTCTTTTTCTTCCTTTACTCGTCCGATTACGGAGACAGGGATGCTTTCCTTTTCGAGAGCCCGTATCATCTCATCCTTTTTGTCCTGCCCCGCTATTATCACCATGGATCCGCTGGAGATGAGCCTTAGAGGATCCAGTCCGAAGTGATCGCAGATCTTTCTCGTTTCAGGTTCCATGGGAATGTCACCTTCCCATATCTCGGCGCCTGTCCCTGAGATCTGGCACATTTCCCATACCGCTCCAAGGATCCCTCCCTCTGTTATGTCGTGCATGCCATGGGTTCCCACCCTTCCGGCCGCAACCCCTTCTCTGACCACGCTTACCCTGTCGATAAATGATTCTGCCCTTGCGATCTCCTCGGGAGCAAATATTGCCTTTCCATTATCGTCCTTTAGAGAGAGGAGTTCTTCGCCGTAGTCTGCCGCGGCGATACCGGCGCCTTCAAGCCCGCAGGATTTTGTCATCATTATGTAATCTCCGGGCACCATATCGTTGCCTGTCTGAAGGGTTCCCGACAGGGACTTTCCTATGGCCGTGGAAACGATGACCGGCTGCTTTACCGCCGGGGTTATCTCCGTGTGACCGCCGATGATCTCAACCTTCAGTTCCGCCGCCGTGTCCGCCGCCTGCTCCATGATGTACTCAATGTCCTCAGGACATGTTCCCACAGGGAGCATCACCGCCAGCATTATACCAAGGGGTTTTGCCCCGTTGGATGCTATGTCGTTGCAGGTGATGTGGATGCAGAGACGGCCGATATCTTTTACCGCCGCCGATATGGGATCCGTGGACATGACGCAGTCCCACTCTCCAAAGTCCACCACAGCACAGTCCTCGCCGATTCCCGGTCTGACTTTGACGCTGTCGTCTCTGTATTTGATTTTATCGAATACGATCTTTTTGAGCAGATCGCTGTCCAGTTTTCCTGTTGGAAGCTTCATTGCGATTCTCCCTGTCCGCTGTTTAATCTATCATTTCCAGGAGCTGTTCCTCAGTTATGATGGGGATCCCCAGTTCCTTTGCCTTTTTGTTTTTTGAGGAGCCGGAGTTTATATCGTTATTTACAAGGTAATCGGTTTTTGAACTTACCGAGCCTGCCACCTTGCCCCCAAGAGATTCTATCTTTTCCTTTGCCTCCTCTCTGTTGGCAAAGTGCTCCAGACTTCCGGTAATGACGAATGTCTTTTTCTCCAGCTTCTGTTCCCCGGTCCTTATGCTGCTTTCGTCCAGCTTGAGATACCGGAGCAGATCTTCCACCACGGCCCTGTTTTTTTCATCCTTGAAAAAGGAAACATAATCCCCGGCGATAACATCGCCCACTCCTTCGATATTTCTCAGTTCCTCAAGGGTGAGGTTCTCTATTCTCTCCCAGCTGTTGTCACAGGCTCCGGCGATCATCTTGCCCCCCGCAGATCCGATGCCTGTAATTCCCAAAGCGTACAGGAGCCTTGCGGGTGTGGTTTCCGAAGCCTTGTCGATTGCCTTTATTATATTATCACAAGACTTCTCTCCAAAACCCTCCATCCTTGAGATTTCTTCCCGATGATCCTTCAGCCTGAATATGTCCGCCGGGGTCTTCAAAAGCCCCTCGTCTATGAATTTTTCAAGAGTAGCCTCGGAAAGGCCCTCGATATTCAGGGCTTCCCGGCTCACAAAATGAGTGAAGGACTTTATCTGTTTTGCGGGGCATTCCGGGTTCGGACAGTGAAGAGTCCTTATGCCATTATCCTCATGTATCCTTGTATCGGCGCCGCAAACAGGACAGTTTGCCGGAGGTTCTATTGCCTTTCTTCCCGGGGAATGCTCCTTGTCCGCCGCCGTCAGATTCTCCTCTATCTGAGGTATTATCATGTTGGCTTTGTAGACCTTTATCCTGTCGCCCTCCGCCAGTTCAAGCTGTTCCACTATGCTCAGATTGTGCACTGAAGCCCTGCTTACGGTGGTGCCTTCAAGCTCCACGGGCTGAAAAACCGCAATGGGATTTATAAGCCCTGTCCGGGAAGGATTCCAGATGATATGGTCAAGGGTCGTCTCCGCCATTTCGTCCTGCCACTTAAAGGCGATGGAATCTCTGGGAAACTTGGAAGTGACCCCAAGGGACTCACCGTATGCTATATCGTCAAAGGTGAGCACCAGGCCGTCAGAGGGAAGCTCGAATTCGGCGATTTTTTTTGAGAATTTTTCCACTTCTTTCACGGCCGTTTCCCTGTTCACGGGCACGTATTCCACTATGTCAAAGCCCTGGCTCCTGAGCCATTCCAGCTGCCGGCTCCTGAGTTCTACATCAGGGCCTCCTCCCGCCAGTGCAAAGGCAAAAAACCTTACGTGTCTTCCCGCAGTGACCTGGCTGTTCAGCTGCCTTACCGTGCCGCTGCATAGATTCCTGGGATTCTTGTACTTTGCACCCGCATCGTCTATGGTCTCATTTATCTTCTCGAAATCCCCGTAGCTTATGACCGCTTCCCCTCTGATGACAAGAGTCTCTTTATAGGGAATGCCCAGAGGCACGTTGTCAAAGACCCTGGCGTTGCCGGTTATGACCTCACCTGTGGTTCCGTCGCCTCTGGTGACCGCCTGAGTCAGTTCTCCATTCTCGTAGGTGAGGACTATGGTAAGGCCGTCAAGCTTCCAGGAAAGAAGACCTTCCTTTTCTCCAAGCCATGCGGCCAGGGCTTCCGGATCCTTGGTCTTATCCAGAGAAAGCATTGGTGATGGGTGGCGCTGCTTGGGCAGGGAGCTGACAACTTCGTATCCCACATTTATCGTGGGACTTGATGACAGCAGTATCCCCGTCTCTTCTTCAAGCTGCCGGAGCTCATCGTAAAGACGGTCGTACTCAGCATTGGAAATTATTTCCACATCCTTCTGGTAATAGGCCTCAGAAGCCATATTAAGTTTCTGAACCAGTTCTTTTATCCGTGTTTCCTTGTCCATCCCTTATACCTTTTTGATAGGCGCCATTCCGGCGGCAAGTTTTTTCTCCCCGTCGAGAAATCTGACCCTGATGATCTTTCCCTCTACACTGAGGACTTCACCCTTTCCAAACTTGGAGTGTTCGACCATGTCACCCGGTTCAAACTTCTCATCCGCAGATCCTGCCATGGCAGCCACATTGTTTTTTGTTATCTGGCTTGCATACTTAAGCTGGTCGAAGGGTCTGTATGGTCTTGGACTGCTGATTCCTTCCTTGAACTGATTGTCCAAAAGATCGCGTTTTTTCCGGCGGACGGGATCCCCTTCCATCAGATGTTGATCCATCTCTCTCAGGAACTGAGACTCTCTTGTGTAGTCCGTCCTGCCGTATATCATCCGGGTCTCGGCGCTCGTCATCCACAGCCTTTTTTTCGCCCTCGTTATTCCCACATAACAGAGTCTTCTTTCTTCATCAAGGCCATCGGGTCTGTCATATGCTCTCCATCCAGGAAAGAGTCCATCTTCCATGCCGGGCATGAACACATATGAGAATTCCAGGCCCTTTGCGCTGTGGAGGGTCATCAGGGTGACCGCATCCTCGCTGCTGTCGTGCTGATCCACATCGGCCAGGAGGGCGATCCTCTCCATAAACTCGGCCAGGGTGAGGTCAGGCTCATCCTTCTCGTATCCGATTATAACCGATTTGAATTCCATTATGTTTTCGATCCTGGATTCACTCTCAAGACTTCTCTGATCTTCAAGAGCCTTAAGATACCCGGATCTTACAAGAAGAGTATCGTAGATGTCCGAAAGCCTCATGTTTTCCTTCTGCTGAGACACTTCCAGGATAAGCTGTGTGAATTCTCTGATCCCCGCCGCGGCTTTTGCGGACAGGGAAGAGATAACCTCATCATCCTGCAGCACTTCCAGGAGACTTTCATTTCTCACCTGGGCAAGGGCCTGAAGCTTTTCTATTGTCTTTCCCCCTACACCTCTTTTAGGCTCATTTATTATCCTCACAAGGGACAGGTCGTCAGCTCCGTTCTGAACTATCCTCATATAGCACATAAGGTCCTTGATCTCCTTTCGGTCGTAGTATCTTAAGGATCCCAGGACTCTGTATGGGATCTGTCTCCTTGACAGAGCTTCCTCGAATGTTCTGGACTGAGCATTGGTCCTGTACAGGATGGCGAAATCTCTGTAACTTCCCTCATATATGCGGTTGATCTCCGAAGCTATATACGAAGCTTCTTCCCTCTCATCGTCGGCTCTGAAGCAGGTTATCTTCTTGCCATCCTCGGCACTGGTCCACAGTTTCTTGTCTTTTCTGGAGGCGTTGTTTGAGATCACGCTGTGAGCGGCAGCCAGTATGTTTCCCGTGGAACGATAATTCTGCTCAAGCTTCACAACCTTGGCTCCGGGGAAATCCTTCTCAAATTCCAGTATGTTTCTGATGTCCGCCCCCCGCCACTGGTAGATACACTGGTCATCGTCTCCGACAACGCAGATGTTTCCATGGGCTTCCGCCAGCATCCTTACAAAGGTGTACTGGATCTGGTTGGTATCCTGATACTCGTCTACCATAATGTAGCGAAAACGCCTCTGATACTTCATCAGGACAGCTTCGTCTCGTTCAAAAACTTTGACCGCATTCAGAAGGAGGTCGTCGAAATCCATAGCGTTGTT
>CADBRY010000147.1 GCA_902797195.1 uncultured Eubacteriales bacterium | reverse complement strand
GACATGATATGGAAATATTTTCAACATTAAAAATGACATTTCTCTCATAAATTTCCAAGATTTTGAGAAATATGTTTGATTTTTACTTATATTTCCTTTTAAAATCCCTTATGTAGTGGAGGCAGGGTTAAGACTGGTCTATTTGTTGTTATCTTCGTTTCCCGAGGCGTTTTTATTGTTATTGTTCTTCTTGTTTCCGCCTTTTTTACCCTGACGTTTGATCTCTTCCTTGTCATATATGAAGTATTCCGTGCTCAGCTTCTCTTCATTGTCATTCTCCTCGGATGCTTCTTCAAGGATGAGTCTGGTTCTGACTGTTGACTCAAGAATGTTGGTATCGACAACTATTGCCTTTCCATCGGGAGTATTTACCGTCTCTCCCTGGTTGGGCATACCTTTTTTAAGCTTTGAATAGACTTCGTTTTCGAATTTGAGACAGCACATGAGCCTGCCGCAGATTCCCGATATCTTGGTGGGATTCAGGGACAGATTCTGTACTTTGGCCATTTTGATGGACACGGGGTCAAAATCCTTCATCCAGGTGTGGCAGCAAAGGCCTCTTCCGCAGTTTCCCACACCGCCCAGGATCTTGGCCTCATCCCTTACGCCGATCTGACGAAGCTCTATCCTCATTCTGAATTGAGATGCAAGGTCTTTTACCAGCTCTCTGAAGTCGATCCTGCCGTCTGCGGTGAAGTAGAACACGATCTTATTGTTGTCAAAGGTGTATTCAGCATCGATCAGCTTCATCTCAAGGCCGTGATTGTTGATTTTCTCCTGGCATATCCTCATGGCCTCATCTCTTTTGCTCAGATTCTTCTCGTGCTTTTCCACGTCGCTGTCCGTTGCCTTGCGTATTATGTTCTTAAGGGGCGTAACAAGGTCTTCATCGTTGATATCTGTCTCTCCCGATACCACCGTGCCGAATTCCTGACCCCTTGAAGTTTCCACTATAACATTATCGCCGGGATCCACGGTAATATCTCCTGTCCCGAAATTATATACTTTTCCCGCATCTCTGAACTTAACGCCAACTACCTTGTTCATATGTCAACCTCCGATTTTTAACAGTAATTCTTTTAATATATATCTTGAAGTCATGCCTCTTGCAAGCTTTCTTCTGGCTTCTTCGAGGGCATGGATATCATTTCCGGTTTTCTCCTGATTGTATGGTATCCCCTTTTCGTTTCTTTCAAAAAGGCGGTCTCTGCAGATTTCCTCCGCTATATCTATGAAATCCCTGAGTTTATCCCTGTCCTGCTCGATGGGACCCGTGATCCTGTTCATCCTGTAGTAAGGGGCTCCCCTTAGAGCAAGGTCTATTACATTCTCCGCGATCTCCCTGATCTGGCTGTCATCCTCTTTTGATCCGGTTTCAAGGCTGTATACCACGCACCGGGATCTGATGGTGGGCAGCAGATTCTCCACATCCTCGCAAAGTATGAGTATCACCGTATCTCCCGGAGGCTCCTCAAGGGTCTTTAGAAGTGTGTTCTGGGAAATAGCGTCCATGTGATCTCCTTCGGCCACAATGACAGCATATCTGTCCCCAAAAGGCTTTATGGCGATTCGCTTCTGCATGTTTCGGATGTCTTCCACAGATACGTTGCTTTTCTTCCTGCGGATCATGATAACATCTTCATGCTTCTCCTCTTCCACCTTGTTGCAGATTCGGCTGTTTGAGTGATCGCCAATATCCTTGTGGCTCAAGATCCCTTTCACATAGTCCTTGGCGAAGGTTTCCCTGTCCTCCTGGTACCTGGACTGGATGATGCAGGCGTGAAAGACCGTGTTCTTGCTTATGGATTCGTTCAGGCGGTTTATCAGTTCTTCATTTGCAAGATATAATTCCTTCATTGGGCCGCCTATCTTTGATATATCCTGGTCATTACCGTCTCGATGATCTTGACGGAGATCTTATCCACGGTTTCGGATGCGTCGATTGGAACTATACGATCGGGATATTTTTTCTCCAGCTCCTCATATCCCTTTGCCACTCTTCTGTGAAATTCCTCGCTTTCGCTTTCTATGCGATCCTTGTCTTCTCCTCTTTCGCCTATGCGGCCGCTTGCCACCTCGGGGTCAAGGTTCATAAAAAAGGTGATCTCGGGCATGCACTCATCTATGGCCGGCTCATTGATCTTCTCCACTATATCACCAAGCTGTCTTCCGTATCCCTGATAAGCTATGCTTGAGTCCAGGAATCTGTCGCATATGACGATCATGCCATTTTCCAGGGCCGGTTTAATTACCTGGTGGACCAGCTGTGCCCTGGCTGCACCGTAGAGCATGGCCTCGGTCACAGGGCTCATTTCCCCGTTGTCGGGATCAAGGAGGATGTTCCTTACGGCTTCGCTTATGGCCGTCCCACCGGGCTCTCTGGTGGTCAGTACGTCGAATCCCGTTGCTTCAAGCGCTCCGCTCAGTATTTCTATCTGGGTGGACTTGCCGGATCCGTCTCCTCCCTCGAATGTTATAAACATTCCCTTATTCATATATTATCTTCCTTCCTGTTTTCGTTCTTTTTTTCTCTTTTTCATGTCCCGTTTACGGGCTCTCTCTCTGTTCTTCCTCAGCTGCCTCTTGGATGGAGCTTTGTCCGATCTGTTCTTTTTTTTCTTATTATGTAAAGGCAACTCTTCTCTGTCGGAGACTGGTTTGTCACCATTGGCGGGCCTTGGCGGTTCAGCTCTTTTCCCCGATGCCAGGGACTTCCTGTAAGTATCGAAACCTTCAGCTTCACCGAAGGGCACTCGTTCGCTTCTCTGCCACTTGGCAGGCTGCCTTGGAGTGTAGACGGAAGTCCTTTTGCTTCCGGATCCTGCGGGTCCCTTCGTCTGGCTTCCGGATCCTGCGGGTCTCTCCGTCTGCCTCCCGGATCCTGCGGGCCTCTCCTTCTGGGATGGAGCTCTACCGGATGAAGTCTTCCTCCTTCTTCCCGGATTATTGCTCTTTGATGACCTCGGGGATGAAGAAGTTTTTGATGCATCTGCCCTCATTTCCCCGGCTGTCTTCTTCTTTTTGCGCTTTTTAGGGGTCCGGTATGCCCTTATCTGCTCCTCGGTATAAGACTGCTTAGGAGTCTCCAATGAAAGGCGTCCAATGATAAAGCGCATAAAAAAAGCAATGGGCACGATAAGAAGTATTATAAAAAGTATCTTGATTACTGTCATGTCAAAGTATACTCCGTAAATTATCACATAGTTGTGTTTATTGTAACATAAAAAAGAGCCGGTTGGCTCTTGTAAATAGTATTTTTTGGTATTTTTAAACAATAAAAAAGCGGCAACGTCCTGCTTTCCCGGGCGGTCT
>CADBRY010000146.1 GCA_902797195.1 uncultured Eubacteriales bacterium | reverse complement strand
ACGCCTCATGCCCACAGGCACTGGCATCTCTATCATGGAACGATGAGCATCCACGTCCACCTTCACATTCAGAGGTTTATCGCTTCCGCTTACACATACGGTTATTTCTTTCAAGGGGGGCCGGCTGAGAGAAGCCTGATAATATGCGAATGCTCTGCTGGCATTTCCGCAGAATTCAAGTCCGCACATTTCCATATAGGGCAGTTCTTCGTAGCCGCCTCTGCCCTTTTCTTTTATGAATCCTACCTGTTCAGCCTCCGGATCAGCCTCAAGAAGCTTACGGGCGACATTCTGATAGTCGTCTCTCGAAACCTCAGTCAGCACCAATATGGTCTTATTGCCTGCGGGATCCGCAGTGACATATTCTATTTCCTTTCCCATCATTTTACCGACTCCTTACGTGAACCTTCAACAAGTAACTGTTGCCTTTACATATTCTATCACAAACTACCTGGTATGCGTAGCAACGGCCATGGCTGGTTTGATAGACCGTATGTGACCGGTTTGTGAAATGGTTTGTGAACCTAGTTTGTGAAATTTCGAGCATGAAATCCTTCCGTTTTGCAAAATCAACGGTTTTTCGCTTCCATATTATTCCATTTCATGCCCGCTTTTGAAATTTTCGAATCGAAGTCTTTTCAAATTACGCAAAAATTTATGATTTCGTGTAATTTTAACTTTTCCGTTGCCTTTATATGCAAAAAGGTTTACATAATCCCTGGAAAAACGCTGTTAAAACAGGCTTTTTTGAATTTTTAAGAAGATGGGAGCCGATTTTTACACAAAAC
The DNA here is from genome assembly GCA_902797195.1 of uncultured Eubacteriales bacterium. Classification (GTDB taxonomy): domain Bacteria; phylum Bacillota; class Clostridia; order Peptostreptococcales; family Anaerovoracaceae; genus Lentihominibacter. The sequence continues at coordinate 4,395 of CADBRY010000146.1, read as the reverse complement.
TGCTTGAACAAGTCGGGGACAAAGGCCTGAGCGCGGCGAGGGCAAGAACCCGAGCAATGCGGGTGCTGGTTGGAAACCCCGGCTCATCTCTGCGCGTCTTCGAAACCCCTCGGTTTGATTCCCGGTTAACAACATGGGAATAATGATATATAATTCTCTCATGGCTGAATCAAAGAGTCAGCTCAGAAAATAAGAAAAAACAGGAGGAATTATGGATCAGAGAATCAAAGACCTTTCAAAACTGCTGGTGGGGTACTCCTGCCAGATCCAGCCCGGAGACAGAGTTCTCATAAGCTACGAGGGCGAGTGCTGCAAGAACCTTGTGCGTCAGCTGATCAAGGACGTGTATGAGGCAGGGGGACTTCCCTATGCAGAGATAAGAGATGCGGCCATAACCAGAGAAATACTTCTGGGATGCACCGAGGAACAGATCCGTTTTATGGACGAGATCTCCCTTGCCCAGATGAAGGGAATGCAGGCATATATAGCCATCAGAGCCGGCAGCAACACCTCGGAGCTGTCGGATGTTCCCTCGGATAAGATGCAGATGTACAGCAGACTTACCCGTCCAACCATCGACTACAGAGTGAACGAGACCAAGTGGGTGGTTCTGCGCTATCCCAACAATTCCATGGCGCAGCTTGCAAACACATCACTGGAGGCATTCGAGGACTTCTACTTCGACGTCTGCACCCTGGACTACGAAAAAATGAGCAAGGCCATGGATCCCCTTGTTGATCTGATGAACCGGACGGACCGGGTGCATATCAAAGGACCGGGCACGGACCTGACATTCTCCATCAAGGGAGTCGGCGCAATCAAATGTGACGGGGAAAAGAATATTCCCGACGGAGAAGTGTATACCGCACCTGTCAGGGAGTCAATGAACGGCATCATCTCCTACAACACTCCCTCCGAGGAGCAGGGATTCACCTATGAAAACATCGTTTTTGAGGTAAAGGACGGCCGTATCGTAAAGGCAACTTCCAACGATGACGCCAAAATAAACGCACTCCTTGACACTGACGAAGGAGCCCGTTACTTCGGTGAATTTGCTTTGGGAGTCAACCCCTACATCCTTCACCCGATGAAGGACACTCTCTTCGATGAAAAAATAGCGGGAAGTTTCCACCTGACTCCGGGGATGTGCTATGAAGATGCTCCAAACGGCAACAAATCAGCCATACACTGGGATCTGGTAATGATACAGCGCCCGGAATACGGCGGCGGCGAAATATGGTTCGACGATGTTCTGATCAGAAAAGACGGGATCTTCCTTTTGGACGAGCTCAAGGGACTCAATCCTGAAAATCTGAAATAATTACTTTGACATTGTCGGGAGCCAGCTCCTCTGGAGATTTCGTTCCCATTTCCTTTTCAATTTTCAGTTCGCCTTCGTTGATTCTCTTTACGACTTCGTCGTACTGGGGTGAACCGAAATTGGTGAATCTGGCATTTATCATTTCAAGGCTGACTCCATTATTCTCCAGATTATAGTTGAATATGGAGTTGCCTTTGAAATTGTCGTGGATATATGTTTTAAGGATATCGTAGATGGCGGTCTTGATCTCCTTGCGTGCCGATGTGATTATGGTTTCCGACAGAGCGCTCTGGTCGGTATCCACACCTATGACCTTACCGCCTGAATACTCAGCGCCGGTGATCACTGAATTGCCTATGGACCCGCCGCAGGCGAATATTACCTGAGTGCCGCCCTCATACCACTCCTGGGATGCTTCCTGTATCCAATCCTCTTCGTTAAAAGTGTCCGTATATCCGTATTTTATTTCAACGCCCGGCTTATTGCCGTCCTTTGCGGCTGCGGATGCACCCTGAATGAATCCGTATCCATATCTCTTTACGGGAGGTATGTCCTTTCCTCCCATAAATCCAAGCTTCGTATGTCCGTCAGCCACTGCGGCGTAGCCCGCAAGGAAACCTGCCTGTTCCTCGGCGAACAAAACCCCTGTACTGTTTGGGGCCATCTCGTAATTATATTCACCGTCACGGGGGACTCCATCCAGCAGGATGAAATACAGGTCTTCATAATCCCCCTGTATGCCGTGGACCGTGGTCTCAAACTGATTTCCCGCAAAGACCACAACCTTGGCCCCTTCGGAACGCGCCTTGTCCACCGCATCCTTGCAGGCTTTGATCATGCCCTTTTCGTCGGTATCGGAAGTTATGTCCGCGGCAAAATACTGGCATGACATCTGATACTCTTCGCAAAATCCCTGGATCGCATCCCAGGTGGAACCGATAAAAGCGTTCTCCTCCACCTTGTTGGAATCGGTTATCAATGCGATCTCAAAAGTCTCATATTCCTCCGACTCCTTCTTGTCCTCACCGCAGGAAACGAACAGGCAAAGAGCAAGGCCCAGGATCAGGGCCGGAATGATAAGTCCAAAAAACCTCTTACATCTACATACCATATGGATCTCCTCCAAAGGATCATTCTATTACCGAACGTATAAGTTCAGGTGGGGAAACTTCACGGCTTCCTATCAGGTAGGCATGGGATGCCACGGTGGCGGCTCTCTCCAGCTTATCCTCATCCGAGCTGTAGATGGTGCACAGAACATCTCCCTTTTCCACCCTGTCGCCGATTTTTTTCACAAGGAGTATTCCCGCTCCGTGATCTATTACATCTTCCTTTGTCTGCCTGCCGGCTCCGGTCAATCCCGAAGCCTCACCTATCATCATGGCGTCCAGATCTTCAACAAAGCCCGATGAATCGGCCTTCAATTCATATGTTTTACCGCTTAGAGGCAGCAGACTGAAATCATCCACGATCCTGTCATCGCCCCCCTGACCTGCGGCGAACTCTTTGAATTTCTCAAGTGCCGCTCCGCTGTTCAAGGCTTCTTCAGCCATTGCTATCCCTTCGTCTGCGCTTTCTGCTTTTCCGCCCATGTGGATCATGTGACCGGCAAGCTTTACGGAAATTTCAGTTATGTCTTCCGGCCCCCTGCCTTTCAAAACATCTATGGCCTCTCTCACCTCAAGGGAATTCCCGACTGCCAGGCCAAGAGGCTGGTTCATATCCGTTATCAAAGCCTTCATTGCCTTTCCGTCTGCTCTTCCGATCTTGACCATCAATTCAGCAAGGCGGACAGCATCCTCTTCACTTTTCATGAATGCCCCTTTGCCGCACTTGACGTCCAGCACTATGCCGTCCGCTCCCGAGGCCAGCTTTTTGCTCATTATGCTGGAAGTTATCAGGCTCAGGTTGTCCACCGTTCCCGTAACATCCCTGAGGGCGTATATCTTCTTGTCGGCGGGAGCTATGTGGGCCGTCTGGCCGATGACGGATATCCCGTTTTCGTTGACCAGCCTGTAAAAGTCCGCCTCTTCAATGGACGTTCTGAATCCCGGGATAGCCTCCAGCTTGTCGATGGTCCCGCCGGTGAATCCCAGGCCTCTTCCGCTCATTTTCGCAATGGGGACCCCGCAGGAAGCTGCTATGGGTGAGAGTATCAAGGTGGTCTTATCTCCCACTCCTCCGGTGCTGTGTTTATCTATCTTCCTGCCTTTTATGGCCGAAAGATCCGCGATGTCGCCGGAATTCTTCATTATTCGTGTAAAGGCAACGGTTTCCTCTTCATCAAGCCCCTTGAGGCACACCGCCATGAGAAATGCGGACATCTGATAATCGGGGATCCCCTCGCTTGTGAACCCCTCGATCATATACTTAAGCTCTTCCTCGGACAGTTTTTTTCCCGCTTTCTTTTTTACGATCACTTCTACTGCATTCATATGTTCCACCATTCCTTATTTTACGACTGCCAGCCTGCAGTCCATGTAATCAAGAGATATCAGATGATATCTTATGCCGCCCACATCACCCTGAAGAGCGGACCTGAAGCCTTCCTCTCCGTGGATGTGGCCGTAGTAAACATCTTCTACTCCATAGCATTCAAAGAGTTCCTGAAAACCCGTCTTGAATGTGTATCCGGCAGCGGGGAGATAATGGAGAAAGCCAACCATCCTCTCTATGTTCCCCTCCTGTTCCATTGCCTTTCTCCCTGCTTCAAGGGACATTTCAAGCCTTATAAGCTCTCTTCGGTATATCTTTTTATCGTCCTCGCCAAAATCGTCGTGGTCCGGTGTGAGCCAGCCTCTTGTGCCGCATATGCATATATTCTCCCTGACGGCGCAGTCGTTTTGAAGGAAGAGTATGTCCTCGTAGAGTCTGTTGAGCCTGTTTATACCGTTCCACCACAGGTCGTGGTTGCCTTTCAGCAAGATCTTTTTTCCCGGCAGCCCATGTATCCAATCCAGGTCGTGACCCGCCTCTTCCAGCTTGATCCCCCAGGAAATATCCCCGGCTATTATCACCGTATCCTCAGGTGACACCACCTGCAGCCAGTTCTCCTTAAGCCTTTCCTCGTGGTT
>CADBRY010000145.1 GCA_902797195.1 uncultured Eubacteriales bacterium | reverse complement strand
GTGTTTACGGCCGGCGAGCGCAGGCAATTTGGATTTCCTTCTTTTTGTCCATCTCTCTCAACCATATTCGTTTCCATTCGGAGTATTCCTCCAGCTCTTTTTTAAGTCTCAGAAAAGTTGCCTTTCCAAAAAAAAGAACAGACCTGTCATCAAGTCCTATCTTCAGGTTGTCCAGAAAGATGATCCTGTCCAGATTCAGTATGTAGCTTCTGTGGCATCTGGAAAAACGTCTGTCAAGATCGGGCATAACATCGTCAAATCTGGCATAGTAGAGATAATCGCCCATGGTTGTGTGCACCCTTATAAGGTGACGCTCACTCATCATGTAGAGTATTTCTCCCATAGGCACGATGTAGATGCCGCTTCTGATCTTCAAAGTCAAAGTTCTTTTTAACATAAAAAAGCCCCCCTTCTTCAATACGATAAATACACTTTTCCTTTAGTGAAATATACCCTTAAGGGAAGCTATCTTGCAAACTTTTATTTGATATTTGATATTTTATTTTCAGATTCCGGCGAAGGGATCCCTTCTTACTCCTCTGCCTCCTGATATGTGATCAGGTCGTCGGCTATTTCATTGGCGGCGATGGATACGGGCTTTGTTACGTCCTCGTCAGTCAGGGAAGGATAGCCGTCGATGATGTCTCTGGCTCTCTTTGCGGCCATGATGACAAGGGTGTATCTGCTGTCCGCCTTTGATCTTATTGTGTTGATTGATGGGTAAAGCATTTCATGCCTCTCTTTCTTTTTTTATTATATCGTACAGGTCTCTTGTGGCCTGATCTATGTCTTCGTTTACGATCCTGTAATCGTACCTGTCTGAGAGCCTGATCTCGCCCTCTGCCTCAGCAAGCCTTGCGGCGATGTTCTCTTCGTTCTCGGTGCCTCTTCCTGTTATTCTGGCCTTAAGCTCCTCCATTGAGGGGGGAAGAACGAATATGAGCACGCAGTCAGGATAATTATCTCTCACCTGAAAAGCTCCCTGGACGTCTATCTCAAGTATGACATCCCTTCCCTCTTCAAGCCATTTGACCACAGGTTCCTTAGGCGTTCCATAGAGGGTCTCTCCGTAGACGCTGGCATGCTCCAAAAGCCCGCCTTCATCCAGAAGCTTCATATACTCTTCCCGGTTTATGAAGAAGTATTCTCTTCCGTGCTCCTCTCCTTCTCTGGGATCCCGGGTGGTTACAGACACAGAAAGAACTATGTCAGGATCCAATGCGATGATCCTCTTGCAAATGGTTCCTTTGCCTGTCCCCGATGGGCCTGAGATGATAAATAGTTTTCCCTGTCTCATTTTCTGATCGATCCTCAATGCCGGAGATAACAGCTAAAACAGTATAGCACCGTAAAAAAGTCTCTTCAAGGGTTTTATTTTCGAGCCGGGCCCCATTGTTTTTGAGCCGGGCCCCATTGACACCGCGGCTATTCTATATTCTGGACCTGTTCTCTGATTTTTTCTATTTCGCTTTTGGCTTCCAAAACCTTGGAAGTTATCTCTATGTCATTGGCTTTTGAGCCTATGGTGTTTGCTTCTCTGTTCATTTCCTGGACAAGAAAATCCAGCTTCTTTCCCACAGGATCCCGGGACTCTGTCAGTATCTGCTTAAGCTGCCTCATATGACTGTCCAGACGGACCAGTTCTTCTGTGATATTTGATTTGTCCGCAAATACGGCGGCCTCGGTGAGTATCCTCTCCTCCGGTATGTCCACCGCATCCTCAAGGAGTTCATGGATGCGTTCCATCATTTTATCCACGTAGTCCTTCACTACCTCGGGAGCTCTCTCTTCGATATCCTTTACTATCCCTCTTACGGTCTCTCCTCGTTTGAGCAGATCCTCCGCAAGCTTTTCTCCTTCGATGATCCTCATTTCATCGTTCTTTTCGGCAGCCATTGCCGCGGCCTGTGAGATGGCGCGGTTTACGTCATCCTCATCCTCAATGTCCGGGAGAGTTCTGAAGACATCCGGCATGGAGGAGATCAGACCGATGTCGATATCTCCCGAAAGATCATGATCCTCCTGGAGTTTTTTCAGGCTGTCTATGTATTTAGCCGCAAGAGGTTCATTCAATTTCACATTAACATCGCTCTCAGACAGGTTTTCCACCATGACCGAAACTTCAGCCTTTCCACGTTTGATCCTGTCCTTGATGACGGCCTTGAGTTTTTCCTCGGCAAAACTGTACCGCTTGGGCATCTTGATGCTTATGTCGGCATACCTGTGATTGACCGTCTTGATCTCCACGATAACATTTCTGTTTTCATCGGAATACTCGCCCCTTCCGAATCCGGTCATACTTTTTATCATGAGTGTTCTCCGTTTCTTTGTTTATGTGATACTATGGTAATTGTAGTTTGTTACAGCCGGATTGACAAGGAGTATATTCATATGTCTTACGACGGCATTGTCACGAGAGCATTGGCAAAAGAACTCAACAGTGAGCTTAAACTTGGAAAAATAGAAAAAATATATCAGCCTCAGCCGGAACAGCTGCTGGTCAGCATCCACACTAGATCCGGCAGGAAGCTTTTGTTTTTATCCGCCTCGGGAAATCACCCCGCCGCCTACATGGTCACGGAAATGACGGAGAATCCCCTTACTCCGCCCTCCTTTTGCATGGCCATGAGAAAGCATCTCAATGCGGCCAGGATCACTGAAATATCACAGTCGGGCAGCGATAGAATAATCAACATAGACATGGAGACTCTTGACGAAATGGGGTTTTCCGTAAACCGAAGACTTGTGGTGGAGATCATGGGAAAACACAGCAATATCCTGCTGATCGACACAGGCAAAAACCGGATCGTGGACAGCATCAAGCATATCTCATACGACTCCAGCAGGGTCAGGCAGATCCTCCCCGGCCTGGAATACACCATGCCCCCCGTTCAGGATAAGATCCCCTTTGATCTTGTGTCGGTCTCTGATATAAAGGCAATGGTTTCCGACACAATGCAGCCTGAAAGGTCCCTCCTTTCAGGGATCCAGGGTATTTCCCCCGTGATAGCTCAATGTATAGCTTCCGCGGGATTTGCAGGCGATCAGCAGACCGGCGCAGAATTCGACGCAGAGGCCGCCCTTGGAGAACTCAAAAGAATCATCGGCTCCACGGATCCCGGCAGCTGTTCACCTACGGTCTACAGGGATAAAGATGGAAAGCCAATGGATTTTCATGTGACTCCCCTTTCCGTATATGAATCTGACAGCGGGCTTTCACCCACAGCCTTTGAAAGTGTCAGCTCCGCCTGTGAATATTTTTATTCCCACAGGGAATCCACAAATATCGTAAAGCAGAAATCGGGAGACCTTATCAGACTGCTTAAAAACATGGAAGATAAACTCAGCCTTAAGCTCCAAAGACTCAACGAAGACATGCTGAAGGCTGAAGACTCGGATAAATACAGGCTTTTCGGAGAGCTTCTTACGGCAAACATCCATATGGTGCCTCCGGGAGCAAGCACCATCAAAGTCACAAGCTATTACGACGGATCCGATGTGGAAATACCCCTTGATCCACGGTTCAGCCCATCGAGAAACGCACAGAACTACTATAAAAAGTATTCCAAATGCAAGACAGCAGTCAAGGAAAAGGCGGTGCAGATAAGCGAAACGGAAAAAGACCTGGATTACATACGTTCAACCGTTGCCTTTGCAGAACAGGCCTCGACCCTTGAGGAAGTCGATCTCATACGCCAGGAACTAATCGACGGGGGACTTATACGATACAGAAGCAGCCGTAAAAAGCCCGCGGGAGGAAAGAAGAAACCCTCCCCCTATGAATACACCCTTCCCTCGGGGCTTAAAGTGCTTGCGGGAAGAAACAATGTGGAAAACGACTGGCTGACCACCAAGAGGGCCGGCGGATCCGATATCTGGCTGCACACAAAGGATATTCCCGGTTCCCACGTGATCATACTTCTGGAAGGAAAAAAAGCATCCGATGAGGATCTGGCTCAGGCTGCGGCCATCGCCGCCTACCACAGCAAGGGCAGGCAGTCTTCAAACGTTCCCGTGGACTATACCCAGATCCGCCACGTAAAAAAACCATCCGGAGCAAAACCCGGGATGGTCATCTTCACTCATAACAAGACTCTTTACGTGGATCCAAAAATCCCTGAGGAATAGAAAGCATCAGCATTTATCGAAGAACTCTATCATTTTGTCGATGACTTCGTCTCCCGTGCTCTCTCTGCCGCCGTTGTGTATTTCGTGGAAAATTCCGGGGAGCTTGATGAATTCTACATTTTCTCCCAGATCCCTGTATTTTTCATAGACTTTTTCAGTGCTTTCTATGTCGCAGATCTGATCTTCGGTGCCCTGCATCAACATAAGGGGTATATTGCTGACGATGTCCCCCTGACCCGATCCGTTGTCCGGATACTCCCTGAAATCTCTGTCCTCAAATTCCAGGCCCTTATCAAAACAGTCCACGGCACACCTCAGCGAGATCCTGTTGTGTATCATGGGATCGTCGTGATATGGCATAACGGATAAGGGGTTTCCAAGCTTGGTCTCATCTATGGATGCTCCAAAGGTCATTTTGGGCATCATCTTCGATGCCGCCTTGGTTATACGATAGAGGTTTTTGGGTATGGGCCTTACAAGACGTATCCAGGGAGCGGAAATAAGATAGGCCTTGACGTAGTCCCTGAAGGCTCCTCTTCTTCTGTAATCCAGAGTTATGTTTCCTCCCATGCTGTGTCCGTAGAGGATGATATCCTTATGGGGATATTCACGTGAAGCCAGGGAGATCAGAGCGCTTATGTCCTCAAGGACCTCTTCTCTGGGTGCGCAGTCCCCTTTCCGACCTATTGATTTTCCGTGACCTCGCAGATCCATGGAAAACACAGCGTACCCGGCCTTGTTGAACTTTGAAGCTACTCTGTCATATCTTCCGCCGTACTCACCGATACCGTGAATGATGCATACTACCCTTTTGGGGTCGTCCAAAGGCCATATATATCCCTGTATGATGCCCTTCTTCAATTGTCTTATTATTATTTCCTTCATGTGTCATCCTCTCCATGAGCATGTTAGTGAGCCAAAAAGTCCATTTCGGACATACACATTGCCCTTTGGTGCAACAACGCCCTGTCTCTATTGAAAGAGGATCGAATATCAATTACTGTTTTTGTACGGACCGGGTAACTCCCTGAACAACACACCATCCTACGAAAGGAGTGATTGCTATGAAGAGGCGTTGTAGCATCTGCGGTTGCAGCTATCGCGATACATTCACCTTCAAGAATGGCTTTGTATGCGAGAACTGCTTAAGCTACCTCCGCGAGCTCTATCAATCAACTGAGAAGTCTTGAACTTCAAAGTCCCCCCAGAAATGTACAGGGTCCCTCGCCCGGTCCGTACATTTCTTTCAGTTTTCAGACCTGAGCCTGGACAGTATGTTTTCAAAATCCTCGGGCGGTTGGCTCTCAAAAACCATTTCCCGTCCGCTTACGGGATGGATAAATCCCAGTGTTCCCGCGTGAAGCATCTGTCTGTGTGCTCCCAATCTGTTTTTTTCAGGACCGTACAGGCTGTCCCCCAGCAAAGGGTGTTTTATATAGGACATGTGGACTCTGATCTGATGGGTCCTTCCCGTTTCAAGCACTGCTTCCACAAGGGTGTATTTACCAAATCTTTCCATTACTCTGTAATGGGTGACGGCGTTTTTTCCACCGCTCTGCACCACGCAGTTTCGCAGTCTGTTTGAGGGATCTCTTCCTATGGGTCTGTCGACGGTCCCTTCATCTTCTTTAATGTTGTCGAGCACTATCGCTCTGTATTTTCTTATTATAGTGTGTCTGGCAAGCTGTTCCGACAGGGATTCGTGAGCCCTGTCGTTTCTTGCGACCATCAGAAGTCCGCTTGTATCCTTATCGATCCTGTGGACGATGCCCGGTCTCAGCACTCCGTTTATTGATGACAGTCTGCCCTCATATCTTGCCATGAGGCCATTTACCAGCGTGCCGTCGGGATTTCCCGGAGCCGGATGGACCACCAGTCCTGCAGGCTTGTTTATGACCACCACATCATCGTCCTCGTAGACGATGTCCAGATCCATGTTTTGAGGCTTTATCTCAGGCAGAGATGGTTCAGGCATGGATACGGTCACAACATCCCCAACCTCAACAGGCTGTTTCTTTTCCCTGACGATCTCATTGTTTACGGTGACCTTTTCCTGCTGTATAAGCTTCTGTATGAAACTTCGGGACAGATCCCCCGCAACGGAGGAAAGAGCCTTGTCCAGCCTTACTGAATCGAAGTCTGCCGGGATCTCGAATATAAGCTTTTCTTCGCGTTTATCAGGTGTCATGCGTTTTTATTGTTGTATATTATCATATAAAGCATCATGAGCCCGCATCCCACGCAGACACATATGTCCGCAACATTGAATACAGGAAATACCCTGAAGTCAAACATATCCACAACATATCCCTGGGACATTCTGTCCGTAAGATTGCCAAGTCCTCCCGAGCAGATCAGCGACAGGGATATCATGAATGTTTTGTTGTAAGCCTTGTGTTTTACACAGATAAATATTATTCCTATCCCGATTATGATCGCCGGTACAATAATAAGCAGGAGCGGGTGTCCCTGCAGCATGCTGAAAGCCGCTCCTTTGTTCTGCACATAAGTAATGTGAAATATACCGTCTATCACCGGAATGCTCTGTCCCGGAAGCATATTGCTGCTTACTGCGATCTTCACTATCCTGTCAAGAACAAGGATCGCGACGATGAAAATAATATATATCATGTTTTAGACTTTTTCATTGCGGCGGGTGTCGGTGGTCACCTCGCCCCCATTGCTGTCGGCCTTCTTTTTCCCGGACTGGGGCAGATCATCGAAGTCAGCTATTCTTTCTCCCGAGAAGAACTCCTCAGTCAGGGTATCGAACCGTTCCAGTTCCGATTCAAGAAGCTGTTTGTACTTTGATCTGAAACTGATGAAACGGGCTCTTATGGCTTCGCTTTCTCTTGTTATGGACTCAGCGTTTTCTCTGGCTTCCTTCTTCATCAGTTCCGCATCCAGCTCGGCGTTTTTTAGAAGTATGTCAGCACGTTTTTCGGCGCTGGTGGATATATCGGACATGAGGGATTTAGCCGCTTCAAGAGTCTCCACAACAGTACCTTCCGATCCCCTGTGTCTCTCCAGTTCCTCGGTAAGCCTGCTGTTTTCCTCTTTAGTTTCTCTGAGCTCGTTAAGAAGCCGTTCCAGATCGATGGTTATCTCATCGAGAAAAGCATTCACCTCTTCTTCTCTGTAACCTCTTACCGCCCTTGAAAACTCCTTTTCCTGAATATCAATGGGTCTGATCATTTCATATCCTCCCTATCACACACTTAGCTTTTGTCTATCTCCAGGGGTTGTAGTCCTCGTTTTCCTCTGTGAAGTTATACGGCTGGTGCTCGCTCTCCGCATCGATATCCACATTCTCAGGTGCGAATACGAAGATGCTGTTTGCTATCTTCTGTACATTTCCGTTAAGAGCATATGTGGCTCCTCCAAGGAAGTCAAAGATCTTCTTGGCAGTATCCACATCCAGTTTTTCAAGATTCACTATTATTGGCTTTCTGCTCTTGAGACCATCAACAAGTCTTGCGCACTCATCGAATCCCTGTGGCTCTATGATCACAAGTCTGAATGCTCCCGGAATGGATGCGGCTCTCTTCTCCTTCAAGGGGATCACTCCTGAGGAACGTCTGTCCGATGTGTCTTCGGCAAAATCCTCTTCCTCCGGTTCATAGCCGTCATAATAAGGATCGCTGTAGCCATCGCCGCCTTCACGGTCATCGTAGTATTCTTCTTCATAATCGTCCACGCCTATCATGTCCTTGAACTTATCAAATACACCCATTGTCCTATCCTCCTATTCTTACCTTGCTGTAATCTCTTTCTCCAAAAAT
>CADBRY010000144.1 GCA_902797195.1 uncultured Eubacteriales bacterium | reverse complement strand
CTGGGCTCTAAATATCAAAAGCGTGATCATCTTCGGAAGAGCGCGGTTATTCGACCTTGAGAGCGAACCGGAACTGGCCAGAAAAGTTGGAATCGCTCTGTGCGCCAAATTTACCGACGACCCCAATTACGCCATAGACGAGCTGGACAAGGTGGGCAAGAACATGCTCTGTACGGAGATAACATCCGACCATATGACCGGGAAGCTGGTGAATGAATCATGAGCAATACCAATGAAACGAGAGAAATAGTAATAAGGGATGTAACTACGGATGATTTCGTATTCGTAATGGATCTGAACGACATCAATGTGGAAGTCCTGTCCCCTATGAACACATCCAAATTTCTGTATTTCACAGAAGTGAGCGAGATGTTCCAGGTCATGGAGGTGGAGGGCAAACCCGCCGCATTCATCATTGCCCTTAGGGAGGGGATCGATGACTACTCCAGTGAGAACTACAGGTGGTTCTGCGGCCACTACGAAAAGTTCCTGTATGTTGACCGCATAGTTGTGGATGAGGAATACCGCAGGCTGGGCCTTGGGCGCGACGCCTATGAACACATCTTTGACCGGGCGCGGGAAACGGGCGTTCCAATTGTCACCGCCGAGGTGGACATCATTCCATATAACGAGCCAAGCCTTAAGTTCCACAGTGAGATGGGATTTGAAGAAGTAGGCCAGCAGGTGATCAGGGGAGGAAAGATCAAAGTATCCCTTCAGGTTAAGAAATTGTAATGACGGAATCATTCAGCACCAAAGGTGTGATCAGGATCGCGGGAGCCTATGTGGCCTGGGTGATGGGCTCGGGGTTTGCCACGGGGCAGGAGATACTGCAGTTTTTTACAAGCTACGGGTACTACAGTTTCATTCTCCTTGCCATGAATCTCATGGGGTTCATGCTGATCGGCCCCCGGATACTGAGGGCTGCCCGTGAGCACAAAGAGGATCACGACTACAATCATTTTGAATATTTTTGCGGAAAGAAGCTGGGGACATTTTATTCCTGGTTTCTTCCTTTTAGTATGTTCGCCGGGATGGTGATCCTGATATCCGGATCCGGGGCGACCTTGCAGGAATACTACGGCATCAATCACTATGTGGGAGCGCTGATCATGGCGTCCATGGCCGTAGGCGCATATATTATCGGATTTCAGAGATTTGTCAGGATCGTTGCCTTTATCGGCCCGGTAATCATTGCCTTTGTACTCGTTGTGTCCATAATAACCGTATTCAGGGATATGGAAGGATTTGCCGCGGTCCACGAGACCGTGGAAAAGCAACCGGCGCCCTGGTGGTGGCTCTCCGGTCTGCTGTATATTTCATACAACCTGTGCGGCGGATCCAAGTACTATTCAGCCCTGGGAGCGACAGCCGCAAGTCCCCGTGAAGCGGTATACGGAGGAGTTCTTGGAACCGGCGCGCTTATGGCTTCGGTGCTTCTGATGAACTCGGCCATGCTGACTGACATAGACCATACTGCCGTATTGGAGGTGCCCACATTATATCTGGCAAGGAAGATAACATATGTGCTGGGTGCGATATTCAGCATTATTCTGGTGATGGGAATATTCTCCTCATGCAGCGCCATGCTCTGGACCATAAGCGAAAGGTTCGTTGACCAGGGAAGCCGGGCAAGCTACATCTTCGCAGGATGCGTATGCGCGGGGGCTTTCTTTTTGGGCCTCCTTCCATTCTCCGGCCTTGTGGGAGTCATCTACACAATACTCGGGTATGTGGGTCTGCTCTTTGGCGGATGTGTTATAATCAAAAGCCTAAGAGGAAAACCCGGCAAAAAGACCGGAGACAGGGAACAGGTAGATTTCAGGGAATGAATACAAGGACCGGAGCGTTTCTGTCGGTAATAGCCGGCAACACCATATTTGGATTCAGCTTTATATTTTCAAAGCTCGCTCTGCAGGTGACCGTGCCAAGCGTGCTTATCGCCGCAAGGTTCATATTGGCGTTTATCACGCTGAACGTGATCGCATTTTTCGGAAGGCGGATCGTGGTCGGTAAAGGGGAGAAAGGCAACAGACCTTTGGTGTCATTCAGTCTGAAAGGCAAGCCCCTCCGAAACATACTCCTTCTGGCACTGTTCCAGCCGATCCTGTATTTTTTCTTTGAAAGCTACGGAATAGTATATACGTCATCGGCTTTTGCGGGAACGATAATTGCGGTGATCCCGGTTGCGGGGATTGCTGCGGACCTTTTGATAATGCACTCAAAAGTGTCTGTAAGACAGGTGATCTGCGCCGTGCTTTCG
>CADBRY010000143.1 GCA_902797195.1 uncultured Eubacteriales bacterium | reverse complement strand
TCCAGAAGATTATATCTCCATTAAGTTCCCAGTCGTCGTAGTCCGGAGCTCTGCCGTCGTGTTTTTCGCCTGACTTCAGGGTACCGCCTATTTTTTCTATGAATACAGCTCTCTCTTCCCTGGCGATGGCATCCTCCCTCTCTTTTGGAGTCATATTGGGAAAACGATCCTCAAGCTCCTGAGATGTTATGAAGAAAATCTCGTTGGGCATGTCCGTCTTAAGCTCGTTATAATGCCTGTTTACAAAGTCGTTAAGGTTCTTCAGGGCGTTGTAAAGGGTGTTTACAGTCTCGTGGAGGTATTCCGTTGTCCTGTCTTCCGGGGTGATCACCTTTTCCCAGTCCCACTGATCCACATATATGGAGTGGAGGTTGTCAAGTTCCTCGTCCCTTCTTATGGCGTTCATGTCCGTGTAGAGGCCCGTACCGTGTTTGAACCCATACCTTCCAAGGGCCATCCTCTTCCACTTTGCCAGTGACTGGACGATCTCAACTTCCTTCTCGCCCATATCCTTCACGGTAAAGCTTACGGTCCTCTCAACGCCATTCAGGTTATCGTTGAGCCCTGTTTCCGGCGCCACGAAGAGAGGCGCCGACACCCTCCTGAGTTTCAGTCCGTATGCGAGTTCCTGCTGAAAAAAATCCTTGATTTTTTTGATAGCCCTCTGGCTCTCCATGTAGTCGATCTGAGGTGTATATCCCTCAGGCAGAATAAGCTGTCCCATTATTTCCTCCCGTTGATCTTTATCTTTTCGAGAATCTGCATCCGCAGTAATTCTGTCTATACAGTTCATACGTCTTTGACATTTCGATGGATCGTTTGAATCCGTCCTTCTTTTTGAAATCCCTGTCGAGAAATGTTATGCCGTATCTGAGGGCCTTCCTCCTCCCTATTTCGGAAATCTTCCCGTAGTTCTTGTGTGGGCTTACGGTAAGGGTGGTCGTAAAGTAGTCAAAGCCCTGCAGTTTGGCGGTTTCCGCCGTTTTCTCCAGCCTCTGTTCAAAGCAGAGCAGGCATCTTTTCCCTCCCTCGGGCTCATCCTCAGTCCCTCTGATCATATTGAGAAATGATCCGGGATTATATACGCCCTCTATTATCCTTATGGGGCTCTGGCCGGGATGTCTCATATTGTATTTCTCTATGAATTCCTTTTGGGTATCCCTGCGCCTTATATATTCTTCCTCATCGGTGATGCATGGGTTGTAGTAGAATACGGTGATGTCGAATTCTCCGGCAAGGGTCTCTATCACCGATGTGCTGCAGGGTCCGCAGCAGCTGTGCAAAAGCAACCCGGGCTTCTGTTCCCCTTCATCCGATCTGTCACCTGCGATCAGATCCACGGGATTATCTCCGCCGGGAACCACACATCCCGCAGGATCACAGCTTATGATCCGGGGATCATCTCCTCCCCTTTTTCCCTTGTCCGATCTTCTGTTAACACTCATATAACTACCTCTATATGCGCCACAGGGCATACCATCAAGTATTATAGCACAAACTGCCTGAAATGCACCATCAACTCGTCTTTGGCTCTTCTCTGCCACGTCCCGGGGACTGCTCAGATTGTCCCGAAAAGGACATTTTTCGATTTTTTTGCACAAGGAATTGGAAATATATGTAAATTACAGGCCGGATATCGTCCCCGAGGTTGCCAAAACCACGTATTTTAGGCTCAAAATTGTGTAAAAATCAAGATATAGGGAAAAATCGCACAATCTTTTTGTGTAATTTTTTTGATTTTCGTTGTTTTTGGGACAAAGGCCCGTCAGATCCCTCCTGTCTGAGACGCACCTTCCTTGGCCCGGGTCTTATTGACATTTTTTCCCATTTTGTATAAAATCGGGTTAGCTTGGCAGTGTTCTTTCAAGGACACGGGAAATGAGCTTGAAATCGGGTATTGTGTAAAGGCAACGGAGTCCGGGAGACAATATGATCGATCGATACAATTCTATAGGCTCATGGCTTAAAAAGAAATATGGATGCAAGGTGGTCAAGCTGTCACTTGACGGTGGTTTCACCTGTCCAAACAGAGATGGCAGCAAAGGGACCGGCGGTTGCCTTTTCTGCTCTGAAGAGGGCTCGGGGGAACACTCAAGCAGTTTCTTGGATTTGGGCGAGATACCCCATGCCATGGCCGAACAGGTCAGGCTCCTGTCCGACAAGTGGCCTGAGAGTAAGTACATAGCCTATTTTCAAAGCTTTACTTCCACCTATGCTTCTGTGAGCAGGCTGAGGGCTCTCTACGAAGAAGCTCTCAAGCAGCCGGGCGTAGTGGGGCTTGCCATAGCAACAAGGCCGGACTGTCTTGATGATGATGTGCTTGATCTTCTTGAAGAATTGAAGGACAAAACATTTCTCTGGGTGGAACTTGGCCTGCAGACTATACACCGTCAGACCATGGAGAATATGAATCTTTGCTATACACTGGAAGATTATGACAATGCCATCAAAAATCTAAACGAACGTGGCATTTTCACTGTCACCCACCTTATACTGGGACTCCCCGGGGAGACCCGCGAGATGATGCTTGATTCGGTGAGATATGTGTGCGGCTCAGGATCGGGCTCAGACAGTAAGTTCCGCCCATGCTTAAAGGGTAAGGACCCCCGTGTATTCGGAATCAAACTCCACATGCTGAATGTGGTAAAGGATACGGCTCTTGCGGCGGCATACCCTGACTATGTGCCTTTTGAGACCATGGAGGATTATGCCGACCTTGTCATAGATGCTCTGGAGCTCATCCCTCCCGAAGTTACCATCCACCGCATCTACGCCGAGGCGCCAAAAAACAGGCTGATCGCTCCTTCATGGGCAAGGGAGAAGCGAAAGGCTCTGAACAAAATAACCCGCAGAATGAAAGAGCGGGACAGCCGTCAGGGGTCCTGTCTATCATCAGTCTTATCTTGAAGTTCTCCCGGCTCAGACTGAACCGTTGCCTTTGCAGGAATAAAGCAGATGCCTATAAGGATCAGGGAAAAAACATCTACCGGAAGCACATATCGCATATAACCATTTACCGGCGAAAGACAGGCAATCGCTGTCAAAAGCAGTATTGGCCACATAATCCTTCCCTCCAGTTTGCGGGCGAAAAGATATGCAATTCCGATCATTGTTATCCATGTATATAATCCGGGGATCATAAACAGAGATATTATGGGAATTTTCTTGATGAGTGCGGTAAATGACCCTGCTTTAGTAATGGCTTTTGGATAAGCGTTGTCAAGGTATATGACCTCTCTGAGTTCCGGGAAATCCAAAAGGTAATCAGACATAGTCATCGATAGTATTTCGTTATTCTCGCCCAATGACTTACTGATCTGTGGATAGTAGTCGCCTATCAGAGCATCCCCATGTCCCTCTTCCACAAAAAATGTTCTGTATCTGGGCAGGGGTGTGGATGAAACTACATTCTCGGGTTTGATACCACACCACCAGTACATATATGTGGAATGCAGGGCTTCATCCAGGTATATCTCCGGATTTTTACATCCGATTTGGAACCATAAAACCACATAGTCTTTGACTTCATCTCTATTTTTGAAATAATCCGGCTTGAACTTATCGCCATTGATATAGTTTCTTCTTGATGCCAACACTTCTAACGTCCCATAGTTTTTCACAGCATCGGTGTAGACTTTTTTGATCATCTGTTTCTGCTGGTTATCAAACTTCTCAGGACGTTCATCGTAGCTTCTCAGTAACTGTCTGCTCATTGTTACACAGGCTTCACGAAAATTTGTCGGATACACATTCAGCTGGTCCATCAGTATCCCCCATCCATAGATCACGCTGACAAAAGCCACGATGGCAGCGCATCCTCTGATGATGACCTTCCTCTTGTTCGATCCGGAGTATTTGATACCGGCAGCAACTGTAAATGCCAACATTATGACTGCTATTATCGTCGTACCGTTTCTGTACAGGCTGAAAAGTACCGCAAGTACAGTCAGGGCCGGCAGGGAGAATATGATCGGTATTCTGATTCCTTTTTTTCTGCCTACCACATTTATATAAACTCCGAAGAAAAACAGTACCGCTATGGATGAGAAAATGCTGTCCTTTACCGTCCATATAACATTCAGAGGAAATATGGGGCAAAGGCAAAGTACTCCCATACACACAGCCAACACTTTATTCGGGACTTGCAGAAATCTTAGAATAGCAAATACGTATCCCAGGATAAGACACATCAGGGTCATCTGGAACAGACTTGTAAAGAGCATGCCCCCTTCAGCGCCGCCGAGAAAATATCCCGTTTTGTAAAGGAGGGCGAATACCACGCTTCCAAGCACGGGATGATGGTTGGATAAAGGCAACGCACCTGAGCCTTGCAAAAGCTGCCAGAAGTAATCCTTACCGCCCATTGAACCCGGAAACAGTATTATCAGGTAGGGGATCCAGCAGATAAAAAAGATACATGAAATGATGATCCATGTCTTAAGTGGTGCCCTGATCCTGTCATCCGAGCCGGCATTAAAATCTGTTTTTTCTCTGCTTTTATCTATCCAGCCAAAAACTCCTTTTATCAAAATGAAATATAAGGCAAAAAACCCGATAAGCAATATCAGGAAGGCGTTTGTGGTTTCTTTGAAAAAAGAGACAAAAGTACGTTCCTGCTCTGCAATATTATAAAGCAGTCCCGCAGTTGTCATGATCGACAGTACGCAACTGAGTAAAAAACGACAGATGTTATCTCTTCGACATATACTTTTAGCAATATTATTGATCTTCTGCATTTTATTCAAAGTTTTTCGTGGATACCAAAGGAGCTATCCTTTATTCCAATTTTGGATCTCTATGATCCTCATCTCAAAATCCTGCCTGTTCTTCTGCTTTATATTCTCAAGTATAAGACCTGCAAAGAATGACTGTATGGCTGCGATCATAACAAATCCGCAGGCTATCATTGTTGGAAAATGAGGAACCCGCCCCGTCTTCAGGTATTCACTGAAGACAGGTATGAAAAAGGCTATCGATACGATTGCAAGAATCATTGCCGCTATACCAAAGTATGCCAAAGGTTTATAGTTTCTAAACAATCTGAGTATCGTCATCAGAACCTTGAAACCATCTGAGTATGTATTCAGTTTCGATTCACTTCCATCGGGTCTGTCTCTGTACTCTATTACCACATTCTCCACAGAAAGGTTCTTATCGATAGCGTGGATCGTCATCTCCGTTTCAATTTCAAAGCCCTTTGACAGCACGGGAAAGGTTTTGACAAATTGATATGAAAAGGCTCTGTATCCGGTCATTATATCTTTGATGTTGCTTTTGAACATCACATTGATGCTCTTTCTCACAAGAGAGTTTCCGAAATTATGAAAAGCTCTCTTATTCTCATCGAAATATGTAGATGACAGCCTGTCACCCACGACCATGTCAGCCTGGCGCGTCACGACCTTATCGATCATCTCTCTGGCATACTCTGCCGGATAGGTGTCATCGCCGTCTGCCATGATATAGGCTTCAGCGTCGATCTCTCTGAACATACGTCTTATAACGTTTCCCTTGCCCTGCTGGTACTCATTGCGTACTATTGCACCTGCTTTTCTGGCAATGGTCGCAGTATCATCCGTTGAATTATTGTCATATACATATATCGTTGCCTCCGGCAACGCCTTTTTAAAGTCTCTTATTACCTTTTCAATTGTAACAGCTTCGTTAAAGCACGGAATCAACACTGCTGTTTTGTCCATGTATGTACCTCCTGATACAGGTATAATCAAAAACAACGGCCCACATATTGGACCGCTGTATTTTTTGGTGCCCAGACTCGGAATCGAACCAAGGACACGGGGATTTTCAGTCCCCTGCTCTACCAACTGAGCTATCTGGGCATGTATTCTATATTGTCAAGTGCACACTCTTCTACCAATTCATTGAATTGTGGTGGGCCATCAGGGACTTGAACCCCGGACCTGCCGGTTATGAGCCGGATGCTCTGACCAACTGAGCTAATGGCCCACATTCAACAGATTTGGTCGGGGTGGCAGGATTTGAACCCGCGGCCCTCTGGTCCCAAACCAGATACGCTACCAAACTGCGCCACACCCCGAAAAAGTGGCAGGGGCAGTAGGATTCGAACCCACGGCACGCGGTTTTGGAGACCGCTGCTCTACCAACTGAGCTATACCCCTATAAAATGGCGGAGAAGATGGGATTCGAACCCATGC
>CADBRY010000142.1 GCA_902797195.1 uncultured Eubacteriales bacterium | reverse complement strand
ACCATGGCAAGTAAAAAAGGTGTAGGTAGCTCGAAGAACGGTCGTGATTCTGAGTCGAAAAGATTAGGCGTCAAGACAGGTGACGGTCAGTTCGTCAGTGCAGGCAGCATTCTGGTAAGACAGAGAGGAACCAAGTTCCATCCCGGAAACAATGTTGCAAAGGGCGGAGACGACACACTTTTCGCTAAGGTGGACGGAACAGTTAAGTTCGAAAGACACGACAAGAAGAGAAAACAGGTTAGCGTTTATCCTAAAGAAGCGTAAATCACAGGCCCCTGTCAAAACGACAGGGGTTGATTTTTTTAAATCCAGGAAGTGAGTTTACTGTTCATTAAACAGGTGCATATATGTTTGTAGATCGCGCGAAAATAACAATCAAATCAGGCAAGGGCGGAGACGGATGCGTGTCCTTCAGAAGAGAGCCTTACGTTCCCGAGGGAGGACCTGACGGAGGAAATGGCGGCAAAGGCGGAGACGTTGTCTTTGTAGCCGACGAAAACCTCAGGACCCTGATGGATTTCAGATATAAGAAAAAGTATGAGGCCGAAAACGGTGCCCCGGGAATGAGAAAGAAAAGATTCGGCAAGGACGGAGAGGATCTGATCATCAAAGTCCCCGTTGGAACTCTTGTCATAGATGAAGAGACCGGCAGGCTCATGGGTGACATGACCGTTCACGGTCAGTCTTTTGTTGCCGCTAAAGGCGGCAAAGGAGGAAAGGGCAACACCTGTTACACCACATCAACCAGGCAGGCTCCCAACTGTGCCGAAGCCGGTGGGTTTGCAAAAGAAAGATCCGTCATTCTCGAGATGAAACTCATCGCTGACGTTGGACTTGTTGGATTTCCCAATGTAGGTAAGTCATCCCTTCTTGCTTCCGCCACAAGCGCAAGACCAAAGATCGCAAACTATCACTTCACAACCCTTGAACCAAATCTCGGAGTGGTCCAGATGTTTGACAGCAGCTTCGTGCTGGCGGATATTGCGGGCATCATAGAAGGGGCAAGCGAAGGTGCCGGCCTTGGCCATGATTTTCTGAAGCACATTGAAAGGACCAGGGTGCTCCTCCACATCGTGGATGTTTCCGGAAGCGAGGGGAGAGATCCCATTGAGGATTTTGAAAAGATAAATCAGGAGCTGGAAAAATACAGCGACAAGCTTACGAGAAAACCGCAGATCGTCGCCGCGAACAAGATCGATATCCTGGGCTGCAGCGGGGATCCTGATGACCTTGAGATATGCGATGAATACATTGAATTTCGCAAATATGTGGAAGGCAAGGGGTACCCGGTTTATCCCATGTCCGCCGCAGCGGGCTATGGGGTCGAGGATCTTATAAAAGCCGCTTTTGACAAGCTTCAGGAAGTCCTTCAGGAACCTGAAGAGGAAAGCGAATATGAAATGTTTGACTTTGCGGCAGACGATTACGATCCCGATTACAAGACCGTATACGCTGACGAGGACGAGAACGGATATGTTCTGAGCGGCAAGCAGCTGCTTAAGATATTCAATTCGACCAACTTTAACGACAGTGGATCCTTAAGGTATCTTTATAAATACATAGAAGACAGCGGTGCCCTGGAAAAACTCAAGGATATGGGCATGGACAACGGAGATACCATCAGGATCGAAGATTATGAATTCGAGTACTACGATGAAGACTATGATTACTGAAAATAATGTCTCTCCCGACAGGACCATGTGCCTGAAGGCCTTGGAGGAATACGGCACTCCCTCTAACGTTGTCGGCCATTGTAAGGCCGTGGCGGCGGTTGGTTATGTTCTTGGAAAGGCAATGAACGCGGTGAAAAAAAGCGCTGACAACACCGCCCATGGACCGGCCCTGCTGGATCTGGATCTTATACTTGCTGCGGGACTTTTGCACGACATCGCCCGTGTGGAAGAAGAGCACTGGATAGCGGGAGCAGAGTTTTGCAAATCAAAAGGATGGATCAGAGAGGCTGACATAATCCGTCAGCACATGACCTACGATCCATTTAACAGCTTCATTGATTTCAATGAAACAGATGTGGTCTGCCTGGCCGACAGAGTTGTGATCGATGACCGCTACGCAGGTCTGGACAGACGTATGGACTATGTGATCAATAAAGCGAAGAAGAACGGGCATGATGAATACGTACCCCATATCCTTAAGAAGAAAAAAGATGTCAAGAAGCTTATTAAAGAGATAGAAGATTACATCGGTGTATCTCTTGATGCCCTTGTGGCGGATATAGATTACGAAAGACCTGAATCGGGAGTATAAAGTGAGCAATAATATAGACAGACAGCTTGAAAGCATGCTTCGCCGTGTGGAAAAACCGGCAAGATATACAGGCGGAGAGACAAACATAATAAAGAAGGATCCCTCTGCCGTGGATCTTAGAATGGGATTCGCTTTTCCCGATGTCTACGAGATCGGCATGTCTTATCTGGGACTTCAGATCCTATATAACATTATGAACAGGGAAGAGGGAATCGCTTTTGAGCGTATTTTTGCTCCCGCAGTGGACATGGAAGAGCTGATGAGAAAAGAAAACCGCAAGCTCTTTACACTGGAATCCTATACTCCCGTGGACGAGCTGGATATAGTTGGCTTTACACTCCAGTACGAAATGTCCTTCACCAACATACTTAATATGCTGGATCTTTCAGGCATACCAATCAGAAGAGCACATAGATTCGCTCAGGCAGAATCCAACCAGGCAGGGAGCCTCGCCGGTGACCTGCCCGATCAATCCGGAAATTGGCCCATCGTAATTGCCGGCGGACCATGTGCATTCAATCCGGAGCCACTTGCTGATTTCATCGACTGTTTTTTGATCGGCGACGGGGAAGAGCTTCTCCCGGAGATCTGCAGAGAGTTGATCCATATAAAAAAGAAATATCCTGAATCAAAGGGTAAGATCACCCATGATATGAAGCTTGAATTTCTCCGAAAAATCGCCTCCATAGACGGAGTTTACGTACCCATGTTCTATGAACCTGAGTACGGCCGGGATGGGCTGATAAAGGAGATGAAGGTAATTGACGAGGCCGCACCTTCAAAGGTGAACAGGGCACTGGTTGCTGACATAGGAAAGGTTTCCTTTCCAAAAAACAACCTTGTGCCTATAATAGACGCGGTCCATGACAGATCTGTTGTCGAGACATTCAGGGGCTGCACCAGGGGCTGCAGATTCTGTCAGGCGGGGATGATATACAGGCCCGTTAGAGAAAGAAAAAAAGAAGACATAATCTCCATCGCCATGGAGCAGATCCACAATACGGGGCATGATGAACTGTCGTTGCTGTCACTTTCCACCAGCGATTATTCAAATTTCGAACCCATGGCAACGGAGCTCATGGGACTTTGTAAAACCAGAAACGTAGCTTTATCTCTGCCGTCACTT